>WFTO01000309.1 GCA_015485435.1 Anaerolineae bacterium
GGTAATTCATTGTAAACTAAAGATACTAAACATTGTTATATCCTTTGGCGAGGAGGATATAACAATTAGGCGAGAGGGTGTTCACAGGTGGCCAAGGTGTTTGTTTGACTCAATTTTAGGGGTTTTGGCTAGAGCGAGGCTCCAACGCCTCGCTCTTAGCCTGTAACATGTGATTATTTCAACTCTGCTTGGGCGGCGGTCAAAGAAATTCCTGGCTCGATTGCGTATCCTGCACGTCGCAAGGCAGATTCCACTGCGCCCAACGCAGTAAGCACATCGGCCCGGCTCACTGCGCCCATGTGTCCGATGCGGAAGTATTCTGATTTGATGGCCGGATGCAGTCCACCGGCGAGGATGGCTCCCTCCTCTCGAACAAAAGCCAGAAAGCTGGCGTCGATGCCTTCTGGGTAACGGGGGCAGGTGAGGGTATGGGCGGCGTGTTCTAATCCGGTGGGGACTTGTCCTAATCCCATGGCGGTAATGCCCGCTTTAACTGCATTGCTGAGACGAATATGTCGGGCAAAGACCTGTTCCATGCCTTCATTTAAGATTTGTCGCAAGCTGGTAGCCAGTGCCATAACTAGATTGACCGCGGGGGTGGCGAAATAGCTGGCCTTGCGCGCCTCATATGCTTCCATAATCGGAAGCCAGTAGCCCCAATCGCTGTAATAGCTACCGACAGGATGGGTGCGGCCCAACCATTTGGCCATGGCCAATGGGGAAACCACCAAAAGCCCCAGGCCCGGAGGCGTGCCGATTGCTTTCTGCGATGCAGTGAGATACACGTCGATCTCCCATTGTTCTTGTCGCAATTCCTCAGCAGCCGCTGCACAGACGCCATCCACAATGACCAGACAACCTTCCTGTTTGGCTACTGCAGCCAATCCCTGGATATCGGCCAACACCCCTGTCGATGTGTCAACGTGGGTGATGGTGACGACGTCAACTTGTTGGCTTTGCAAGGCTTGGCGTAGCTGTTCGGGATGAATAGTCTCGCCCGGAGCTGCGCTGAGCAGCTGAACCTCGCCTCCATATCGACGCACGATATCAGCCATGCGTTGGCTGAAATAGCCGGTATCAACAACCAACACAGAATCACCGGGCTCGATCAGGTTCGCCACAGCACTGTCCATAGCCAGCGTGCCCGAACCAGCGAGAATGAATGGCTGGTAATCGGGGCCAGCCAGGAAGACGGAGCGTAAATCTTCTAATGCCTGGCCGAAAATGTCAATGAAGGCGGGATCCACATGGCTGGGCGTAGGGCGGGCCATCTCAGCCATGACTTCGTCGGTAAATTCGATGGGGCCGGGGATCATGAGGCGGGGACGGGACATGGAGAAGCTCCTTTTTATTGGAGTGTGATGCTGGGGAATCTGCAAAATGAGGATATCGTAAGTAACGGCATGGCACGGGCGCGTTGCGCTGCAAATGGCGCACCACCGGTGTCTTGCTCGCAAGACGATGGTCTCGGGTGTTTTGGAGGCCCTCGATGGGAAAAGCGAAGGTGGAACTTACCTTCTGGCCCGTATATGAGCCCTTTGGTTGGCCCGATGGTCATCTCCCAACCGGGCGTAGGAGCGCACCTTGCCGAGATGCGTACGTTCCAAAAAAGACGTTACTCATGATATCACCCCCTGGGAAAAAGGCCAACAATACGCAACGGGTTCGCATTTTCGACCGAGAGAACGGTGGTTGTACCCCAGCTCAATGGCGAAAAAAGCTAGACAAGCCATTGAGTTAAGAAATTGACGCTATGGGCATCATTCCGATCTTATCGCGTAACTGGAATCATGCCCTAGGGAGGACAATTCAGAGGACTGTGTGATATGAGCAAGGCGTTGCATCAATTAATCGGTTGAAAATCGCAGGATTCTTACGCAATGAATCCTGTCATGACTTGCATCTTTCCAATAAAGCATGTTTTCTTCTTTCCAGTACTCTCTACCAAATTTGAGCCATCCCTTTGGTAATTTCTGATTCGCATTGTGATTGTGAATATAGATAAATTCTTTTCCCCTTCTGTCAAAAGCATGAAATATATTCGCCATATGTTATCCTAAAGATGCCGATATTTTGGAACTAGCGCTATCTGGCGTGGCTTTTCCTATAAAACAAAGAACCGAGCGCAGAATACGCTCGGCCCGATTGCGTTATTACGACAGCCAACGTTTGCGTCGTTTGTAGTGCTTGACTTCTCGATAGCTTTTGCGTTTGCCTACTTCTGTCAGGCCTAAATAAAACTCTCTGACATCGGGGTTGTCAGCCAATGCTGCGGGCTCGCCCTCCAATACGATCCTGCCGCTTTCCATGATGTAAGCATAGTCAGCGATGCCCAGGGCAAGGCGCGCATTCTGCTCCACCAGAAGAATGGTGACGCCTCGCTCTTTGTTAATGCGTTGGATGATGTTGAATATCTCTTTGACCAACAACGGCGCTAATCCCAACGAAGGCTCATCCAACATCATGAGCTTGGGGGTTGCCATGAGCGCCCTGCCAATGGCCAGCATTTGTTGCTCGCCACCAGACAGATACCCCGCCACCTGCTTGCGGCGCTCTTTCAGCCGGGGAAAATAATCATACACCATGTCTATATCACGCCCGATATGCTTCCGATCCTTTCGGGTGTAGGCGCCTGTTTTCAGGTTTTCTTCTACGGTAAGATGCTCGAAAACGCGCCGGCCCTCCATAACCTGAAAAATCCCTTTGCGAACGATCTTCGACGCCTCCTCATTGTGGATCGGCTCTCCCATAAAGAGGATTTCGCCATCGGTCACTTCACCATCTTCGGGCTTCAGTAGCCCAGAGATGGCTTTCAATGTTGTGGATTTCCCCGCGCCGTTCGCGCCCAAAAGTGCGACAATCTGGCCTTCATCGACCTGCATCGACATGCCTTTGAGGACCAGGATCACGTCGTCGTAAATGACTTCGATATTGTTTAGGCTGAGCATCATAACGTTTTTCCGTAAGTCTTTTTTACGTGGCCTGACAGAATGAACAAGGATCTGGGCAGGCGGCGTGGAGCGTGCTCTCACGCCACCTGCGTTGTGATGGTTGGTCAATGGAATGAACGAGTTGTCGCTATTCTACAGGGATGCGACTCTGCAGATAGTCGGTAATGGGGACCCACTGACCGTTCTGGACCTGGTGTATTTTGGCGGAGTCGTTTCCGCGATGGTCGGTGGGAGAGAAGGTGATAGGCTTGGTGACATCCCCCGTGCTAAAGTTTTTCATGGCCTCGAGACTGGCCCGGATGTTGGCGCCATCGTTGATGTCTTTGCCTGCATCGAGGGTGCGCTTGATGCCCTCAACCATGGTGGCCGCAGTCCACCAGCCTTGCACATAATGCAACCCTTGGTTTTCCAGGCTGTCGCCCTTCGATTTCAGGAACTCCGCCGGGTCTTTCGCCCCAGGCACAGTAAAGTCGGATGTGAAAGGCATGACGCCCAGAACGCCTTCGCCAGCGCCTTCCGATAATTTGATGAAGAGTTCATCGGCGCACCAGTTCAAACAAATGAACTGCACATTATCGGTCAGCCCCAGGCTTTTGGCGTTTTTCAGCAGCAAGGCCGCGCCGCTGGAAACATTCTGGATGACGACATAATTGACGCCGAAGTCCTGGGCCTGAGTCAGCTGAGGCGTGAGATCCGTGGCGCCTTTGGGCATGGCTATATTGGTGTAAGCAAAACCATTGTCATCCGCGAATTTCTTGCCATCGGGCACGGGACTTTCGCCAAAGGGACTGTCATGATGGAAGACCACTACTTTGGGGTCCACACCTTTCTTCGCAGCGTCATCCATGACCCACTTCAGGGCGATGATCATTTGGTCGGAATACGTGGTGCCCACCAGGAAGTTGTAGGGCGCTTCGTCGAGTTTGGCCAGGTTGATAGAGTAAGACGCGGACATGAAGGGGATTTTGTCCTTGGCGATTTTCCCGCGCAGGGCCTCAGTGTCGCCCGTGCCCCAGCCCAGGAAAGCAACAACTTTATCTTGGTTAACATATTGGGAATAAAGTTGTTCGGCCTGGTCGACCTTGTAAGCATAATCCTGCCCGACTAGCTCGACTTGACGACCATTGATGCCCCCCTTGGCGTTGAGCCATTCGACAAAACCTTTCTCGCCATTGGCGTAAGGGGTGCCTACATCCGCGGTCGGGCCGGTGAGATCGAACAAGGCGCCGATTTTAATGGGCCCTTCCTCGCCGCCGCCACCTCCGCCGCATGCGGCCAGAACCATGGCGAAAACAACCAGCAGAACAGCTGCAAACAGATAAAACTTCTTCACGGCCTCCTCCTTTTGAGATTGGGTGGAATGGAATAAGTGAGAATGGGTGGATGGGTGGGATTGTATGGAGAAATCATCCCGGGGGGACAAAGCAGCCCTCTGGGTGGGTTGGGTAGATGCGGCTTACAGATTGGCTTTGTCGCGCCCTTTGATTCATGGATTAGGGAAACGTAGGGAACGCACAGGACCGGCGTTCTCTCACGTCCAGCACCTCGATGTCCGCTTCGGCCAAAGCTTTGCGCACCGCAGCTGCATCAGCGCCCTCCTCCTTGACCAAAACCTTCTTATGACGACCATCCGGTTCGTTTTCTGTGGCGATGGCGATAATGCCCCCGCCATTTTCGTTGATGATCCCGGCCAGTGTGGCAAGAATGCCTTTGTGGCGTTCGACCCGCAACACAAACCGCAGTCCTGGCACGTCCCCGCCGCTCAACATGTCGACAAACGCCTGAAAGAAATCGGTTTCGGTGATGATTCCCACCAGATCGCCATTCTGGATGACGGGAAGGGCCCCTATCTTTTTATCAATGAGGACGCGCGCCGCCTCCTCTAGAGGGCAATCGGGCGTGGCTACGATCACCGGCGAGGTCATGATCTCCTCAGCCTTGAGCTTGTCTAGAAGGGTGTTGATCTCCCATTTGCTGAGTGTGGTTGCTGGTGAGGGCATATTCTCCCTCACATCGCGATCCGAGATAATGCCCACCAGCCTGCCGTCTCTGTCGAGCACTGGCACGCGACGGATCTTTTTGTCAACCATTAAATGGGCGATCTCGGGCAGGGTGGCGTCGACCGTCACCGTGATGGGATCGGGCGTCATGACATCTTGAACGAACATGAAAAACCTCCAGAAGAAGCGATTGTAAATACACAGGGGAGGGAGTTAGTAACTAAAGGGCCATAAGCGGAAGTAATCACGAATATTCTTCCACATTTTGGCGATGCCTTCAGGTTCAAAGACCAAAAAGAGGATGATCACCAGACCGAAGACCGCCTGTTGCACAAAAGGAATGAGGATATCCATCGTGGGGATGACGCCAGAGAGCGCCTTGCCAATGTTATTGAGGATAGCTGGTAACATGACCATGAAAATGGCGCCATAAATAGAGCCCGAGACCGATCCCAGGCCGCCGATGATGATCACCGCCAGGTAGAAGATAGAGACTTCGATAGTGAAGCGCTCCCAGGTGACAATTTGTCGCCAATGCGCAATCAATGCCCCGGCGATGCCAACGAAGAAGGATGATGTGGCAAAGGCCAGCATTTTATACCGAAAGAGATCGATGCCCATGACCTCCGCGGCAATATCCTGGTCGCGTATGGCGATGAATGCTCGCCCTATTCGGGTTCGAAAGATATTGACGGTCAGCAAGGTGACGACGACCGCAAGCCCCATGATGATCCAATAAAACTGAAACTCGCTGAAATAGTGGTTTTCGCCTCCAAACCAAAGATAATTTTTTGTGTTCAGAGCGTCAACTCCGCCAGTGACCGCATCCCAGTGAGTAATGACCCAGATGATGATCTCTTGCGCGGCCAGAGTGGCAATGGCCAGATAAAGTCCTTTGAGTCGTAGTGAGGGAATGCCGAAAATGGCGCCGATCAGTGCAGTGGCGATGGCCCCTGAGGGGATGGTGAGCCACATGGGCGCTCCCCAATGGATGGACATGAGGGCGGCCACATATGCGCCGACGGCGAGAAATGCGCCCTGTCCCAGCGAAATCTGGCCGGTAAACCCGGTCAAGATATTGAGCCCAATCGCGCCGATGGCCACGACGCCGATGGTGTTGGCGAGGTTCAACCAATAGTTATCCGCCACAAAAGGAAAGATCAGCAAGAAAAGAATGACCAGGGCCAATCGCGCTTTTTCGATGGGGGTATGACGCAAGGCCATGTCTTTTTCATAGGTCGAGTGGAAAATGCCACATTCCATAAGTGCGTCCTGTCGAGAAAATCGGTGGAGGGTGATCGATAGCTAGTGGGATGAAGGTCAGGAAAGAAAGGGGGTTGGAATGAGTAGCGGAATTAGACGCGTTCTATGATTTCTTTTCCGAAGAGCCCGTATGGGCGAATCATCAAAATGATGACCAGGACGATGTACGAGATGACCTGGGCCAGACTACCGTCGCCCACATATCCGCCCGCATAGGCCTCCAACAAACCGATGATGGCGGCTCCAATCAAGGCTCCTGGGATACTGTCCAGTCCGCCCAAGATCACCACAGGGAACACGTGCAACCCTACGCCGGAGAGATTTGGACTGACTTCCAACACGTTGGCCACAATAATGCCCGCCACCGCAGCGGTGATGGCGGCAATCGACCAAGCCCAGGCGAAGATCTTTTGTACGCTGATGCCTACACTCAATGCGGCTTGTTGGTCATCCGCCACCGCGCGCATGGCCACGCCTTCTTTGTTGTAACGAAAGAAGAGCGTAAAAATGACCAGAAAGATGAGGGCGATGACAATGGCCCATAATTTATCCGCGGTGACAACAGCATTGACGATATGGACTTCTTGCTTGGGAATAAAGGCGGGAAAGATCTGTGGATTGGTGCCCCATATGCCCCCCACGATGGCTTTGAGCAAACTTGCCAGACCAATGGTGACCATAATGACCGAGATGATCGGTTCACCGATGAGTGGGCGCAGTACCAAGCGTTCGATAACCACACCCATGGCTGCGGCCAGGATCAGGGTGAGGATGACGCCGATACTCCAGTGCACACCCAATTGTCCCAAAAAGAAATAGGCAAGATAAGCGCCGATGAGCAGAAATTCGCCTTGGGCAAAGTTGATGACATCGCTAGATTTGTAGATCAGCACAAATCCCAATGCCACCAGCGCGTAGACGGCGCCACTGGTTAATCCGGTCAACGTCAGTTGCAAAAATTTGTCCATACGCTTACAGCTCCTCGATTTTCAAGCGGGTCTTGATCACCGCGGTGCGGCCATCCTGATATGTAATGGTCGTTTCCACTTCCAGATAATCACTTTCTCCGTAAAGCGCTTCGATGATCGTTTTGTAACGTTCTGCAACGAAGCGACGCCGTACTTTGCGGGTGCGGGTCAACTCGGCGTCATCTGCATCCAGCTCTTTATGCAACAGCAGAAAACGGCGGATGCGGGCGGCTTGGGGCAGATCGGCGTTAGCTTGTTCTACATGCTGTCGGACAAGGGCATAAACCTGGGGCTTTTGGGCCAGATCGGTGTAGGTGGTATATGCGAGCTGATTTTTCTCGGCCCATTTTCCCACATTTTCCATGTCGATGTTGATCATAGCGGTGACGTACGGCCAATCCCCGCCGAAAACCACGGCCTCTTTGATGTAAGGGCTAAATTTGAGTTTGTTTTCGATGAATTGGGGGCTAAACTTGGTGCCATCGGCCAGGGTCATGACATCCTTGGCTCGGTCAATGACGACGAGATGTCCGTCTTCATCGAAATATCCGGCGTCGCCGGTGTGCAGCCACCCATCGATGAGCGCTGTACGAGTCGCCTCATCGTTTTTGTAATATCCCTGAAATACCGCAGGGCTTTTGACCAGGATTTCACCGCTTTCCGCGATCTTCACCTCGGTTTCGGGGATGGGGGTGCCAACGGTTTGGAATTTGATATCTCCATCTCGATGGAGGACAGCGATGCCGCTGACCTCGGTTTGGCCATAAATCTGCTTCAGGTTCACTCCAAGGGCATGGAAGAAACGAAAGACGTCGGGGCCCAGAGCTGCGCCGCCAGTGTAGGCGCGCACGATGTGCCGCAGTCCCAGGTGGTCCTTGATTTCCTGGAACATGACCCAGTCGGCGATTTTGTATTTGAGCTTGAGCATCGAAGAGGGCGTTTCTTTGTTGAAGCGAATGTCGGCCATTTGGTAGCCGATGGGGAGGGCCCAGTCATAGATTTTGCGCTTGAGCCAGGTGGTGTCTTCGATTTTCACCTGAACCCGACTCACCAAGTTTTCCCAGATTCTCGGGGGAGAAAACATGGTTTGGGGGCCGATCTCGCGAATATTTTCCTGAACGGTCTCCGGCTCTTCGGGGAAGTTGATGGTGAAGCCTGCCTGAAGACCACAAGCCAGCGACATCATCTGCTCACCAATCCAGGCCAACGGCAGAAAGCTAACGAACTCATCATCCTCCGACATGGGGTCCACCTTCATCAGATTGCGTCCCATGTTGATCAGGTTATGATGAGTCAAGACTGCGAGTTTGGGGTAACCCGTTGTTCCTGACGTCGTAGAGAGAATGGCGATGTCTTCACCACGGCCTTGCGCTACGCTCTCCTCAAACCAACCAGGATGTTCCTTTTCGAAGGCTCGCCCCAGCTCTTCAACTTCGGCAAAATACATGAGATAGGGTTCGGTGTAATTGCGCAGGCCTTTCGGGTCATAATAGATGACCTTTTCCACGGTATGCAGTTGGGGCCACAATTCAATGATTTTGTCGACCTGCTCTTGATCTTCCACCACCAGAAACTTGGCGTCGCTGTGGGTGACAATGTAGGCGACCTCTTTGACGATGCTATCCTGATAAATGCCGATGGATTTGCCGCCAGCGCTCTGTGCGGCCAGTTCAGCATAGACCCATTCGGGACGATTGTCGCCGATAATAGCCACGGTGTCGCCTCGATCGAATCCCATGCTCGCCAGCCCCATCGCAAAATACTTGACATGCTCCAGATACTCCGCCCAGCTGACGCTTTGCCAGATGCCATATTCCTTTTCACGCAACGCCGTTTTCTTATCGCCGTAAAGCTTCGCTTTCTCTGCCAAAAATTGAGGGAAGGTTTCAGGCTGCATAGCTTTCCAGAATGAATGAGAAGATGAGGAAAATGAGAGACCGAGGAAAACAACGATATTATGGTCATGGTCGACGCTACAGGCCCGATCGCCGAAGGCCTGCAAGCGTTTATGAGAGGCTGATGGTCAGCTTTATACCCGTGCCAATGATTGGCGGAAATGTGATCAGAACAACGCGAAGGTCCCCGTATCCTCGCCCAAATAGGCTTCGATAACTCGGGGATTCTGGCGCACCTCGTCGGGCGTGCCATCGCCGATCTTCTGCCCGAAATCCAGGACGACCACATGATCGGAGATGTCCATCACCACGCCCATATCATGTTCGATCAGCACGATGGTGACGCCATGCTCTTCATTCACATCCAGGATAAAGCGGGCCATGTCCTCTTTCTCTTCTGTGTTCATGCCCGCCATGGGTTCATCCAAAAGCAGGATGGCTGGCTTCATGGCCAGCGCTCGCCCCAACTCTACTCGTTTTTGCAACCCATACGCCAGTGTTCCCACCGTCTTTTTGCGAATCGATTCGATCTCCAATAGGTCGATGATTTCTTCGACGAATTTGCGATAAGCAATCTCCTCGCGTTGCGCTGAGCCCCAATACAGCGCGGCATGCAATATCCCCGTTTTCATATGCACATGACATCCCGCCAGTAGGTTTTCGAGGACGGTCATGTGTTTAAACAACTCAATGTTCTGAAAAGATCGCGCGACTCCCGCTGCAGCGATTTTATGTGGCATCATATTGGTCAATTCGTGCCTCTTGCCCCCATTATGAAAGACAATGCTTCCCTCCTGCGGGCGATACAAGCCACTGATACAATTCAATAGTGAGGTTTTTCCTGCACCATTTGGCCCGATAATAGCAATGATCTCGCTCTGTTTTACGGTTAGGCTCACGCCAGCTAGCGCGGTCACCCCACCAAATCTTAGCTTGATATTGTCTACCTCTAACTGAATGTCACCAGGCTTCAGAGAGCTGCCATTGAGATTATGTTGCATTGCGTGGGCCATAACACTTCCTTTTTGGGCAAGTGAAAAAGCGAAACTTATGCAGCAGTGAGGGATGATGTATCGTGTGAGGGTGTTAAATTGTCAAGGCTCGAATTGTTCAAACGTAGAAAAGCACACCATTGGCGAGTCAGTATAGCAGCAACAGATTGAATTGGCAATTTTGCAATGAGTGCAAATTGTTAGCAATGTCACAAAAAATATTTCTTTTTTATCGCTATTTCTTGTATCATAAAATTTCTGACATGACAAACCACTCATTTTAGGCGCAGGGACGCGTTTTCCCAGGCCATATGTGGACCTGTCTCTTATACACATCTCCGAGCCCACGCGACTAAGGCGA
>WFTO01000310.1 GCA_015485435.1 Anaerolineae bacterium
CTATTTCCAGGCCATCGGCCTTTTCGACATTCCGGTCATCGTCGGCACCACCGTAATTTACGCGTATCTGCTTGCCGTCACGGTCTTTCTGCTGGACATCGTCTACGCTCTCGTTGACCCCCGAGTCAAAATCGGCTAAGGAGAACAACTGGCATGAATCTCAATCAATTCCGAGACATCACCCGGTATCCCTCAGCCATTGCGGGGCTGATCATTATCTTCATCCTTATCGGGATATCTGTCTACACAATTTTCGCTTTGCCCTACAACGAAACGGTGGTCAAATGGCGAGGGGGGGATATGGTCTGGCAGGACAATCCGCGCACGGCTCCTCCCACCTGGACCAACTACTTCCGTTCGAAAAAACTTCCCGAAACCCTCATTTTCCGCTCCACAGATGCTGGGATCGACAAACAACGCACGCCGCTGAAAGATGATCTCACCGATGTTTATATGGCCTTTCAATTCGATTACACCGCGGATGATTTCCCTCAGGAGATCATCCTCTTCTTCGACTCGACATTCGAGCAAAAGGCCCCATACATCAGCCTGACCTGGATCACGCCCGACGGGCGCAAGATTAATATCGGGGATTTTTCCATCGAAAAGACCTATACCCGACGCATCTCGCAAGATGAAAAACTGACCAAGAAACTCGATGGTCAGCCCGCGGAGATCGGGCTTTTTGCCGACCCGAACAGCGACGTCCTGCAGCCACTGAAGGGCACCTATACCCTGGAGGTGGCCGGTCTCACCTTTGAACCGGGAAGCGATTTCGATGTCAAAACTGTCATCTATGGCAAAGTGTTCGGACTCGCTGGCACAGACCATTTGCGACGCGATCTCTTGCTGGCGTTGCTGTGGGGCACCCCTGTTGCCCTGGCATTCGGCCTTATCGCTGCCGTAGCCACCAGTGTGTTAACCATGATCATTGCTGCCGCTGGCACCTGGTACGGCGGGTGGGTCGATAGCCTCATCCAACGCATCACTGAAATCAACATGATGCTCCCGGTGCTCCCCATCCTGATTATGGTGGGCGTGTTCTATTCGCGCAGCCTGTGGGTCATTTTGGGAGTTGTTATCGTCCTCAGCATATTCAGCGCCAGCATCAAAAGCTATCGTTCCATCTTCATGCAAGAACGAGAGGCAGGCTATATTCAAGCGGCGAAATCCTACGGCGCAGGCAATGGACGTATTATCTTCCTCTATTTGATCCCCCGCATCATTCCCATCCTCATTCCCTCACTGGTGGTGTTGATCCCCAGCTTCGTCTTCCTGGAGGCGTCGCTGGCGGTGTTGGGATTGGGCGATCCTCTCATGCCCACGTGGGGGAAAATCATCGACGACGCCCGCACCAACGGCGCCCTCTACAAGGGGCTGTACTATTGGGTGCTTGAGCCCTCCTTCATGCTCATGCTCACAGGCTTTTCATTCGCCATGCTTGGCTTTGCACTCGACCGCATCTTCAACCCACGGCTGCGAGGAATGTGATTCATGAATGATCAGACATTACTTCAAATTCGAGACCTCGTCCTTTATTTCAAGACCAGTCGGGGCGATGTTCAGGCTGTGGATCATGTAAATTTACAGCTGCACAAAAACAAAGCTGTGGTGATTTTGGGGGAATCGGGTTGTGGAAAGAGCTCGATGGCCAAGGCTATCTTGCGCCTGCTTCCCCGGAATGTCAGTCAATATCATGGACAGGTGCTAATCGATGATCTCGATGTCATGACGCTATCTGACGAGGACTTTCGCCGTCAGGTTCGCTGGGTAAAAATGTCGATGGTGCCACAAGCCGCCATGAATGCGCTGAACCCCGTTTTGCGTGCGGGCGATCAAGTCGCTGAACCAGCCATGATCCATCTGGGCTTAAGTAAAGATGAAGCATTTGATCTCGCACGCGAGATGTTTCAAAACGTCGGCGTGCCTGTCGACTTCCTCACCCGCTATCCCTTTGAGCTCTCAGGCGGCATGCGCCAACGCGTGGCCATCGCCATGGCCCTCATTACCCATCCCCAGCTCATCATCCTGGACGAGCCTACATCCGCATTGGACCTGCTCACCCAGGCCAACATCATGAATGTCCTGAAAAAAATCAAATGGGAGACCGGCACCAGTTACATTCTCATTACACATGACATCGCCACCTCCAGCGAACTTGCGGATGAAGTCGCGGTAATGTACGCCGGGCAGATCGTGGAAGTCAACGATGCCAAAAGCTTCTTCGCCCAACCGCTACATCCCTATTCTCAAAAATTGATGGCCAGCGTGCCCAGATTGTATGGCGACGAAGAACCCGATTTCATTCCTGGACGACCGCCAAGCCTCTTACATCCGCCCACAGGCTGCCGCTTCGCGGATCGGTGTCATCTCCGATTCGACAAATGCGACCAGGAGCCCCCAACCTTTTGGGTCGACGGCCATCCTGTCAAATGCTGGCTCTATGAAAAGGATCATCAAGCCGCCTCATACACTTCGTCCGAAGCAGGAGACGCGTCATGAGCATAGACGTGAAAGCAACCCCCGAACGCGTGCAAGCAGATAGCGACATTTTGATCTCGGTTGAAAACCTGCATGTCTGGTTCGAGTTGAAAAAATGGGGATTCAGCCATGTGGGTTGGGTGCGGGCGGTGGATAATGTCACCTTCCAACTGAAACGCGGCGAGGCCATTGCCATTGTCGGCGAAAGTGGCTGCGGAAAGTCCAGCCTGATGAAAACGTTGCTCTTGCTCAATCGCCCCCACAAAGGCAGCGTTTTTTTCGAGGGCCAAGACATCAGCAACATCAAGGGCAAGGCGCTGAAATGGTACCGATCTCAGGTGGGGTATGTGCAACAGGACCCGTATGGGGCGCTTCCCCCTTTCATGCCCGTCCACCGCATCCTCGAAGAGCCCTTGATCATTAACGGCGTCAAGGATAAACATGAGCGAGATGAACGGATTCGCCAGGCCTTGCAAGAGGTGGCGTTGACGCCCGTGGAAGATTTTTTAAATAAGTACCCACACATGTTGAGTGGAGGCCAGCAACAACGCGTGGTCATTGCCCGGGCCATGATCCTCGAGCCCAAACTCCTGGTGGCCGACGAACCGGTCTCCATGCTCGACGCTTCGGTGCGTGTCGAAATCTTACGCCTGCTCCGCAAGCTCCAGGAGGAGCACAACCTCTCCGTCATGTACATCACCCATGACCTCTCCACCGTCAGATTCTTCTCCGAGCGAATCTTCGTCATGTATGCTGGCAAACTGGTGGAGCAAACCCATATCGAGGAACTCCTCAACAATCCACTCCATCCCTACACCAAAGCCTTGCTCACCGGCACCTCCGTTCCCGACGCGGCCAATGCCACACACCTCAAAGAAGTCCCTCCCGGTGAGCCTCCCAGCCTGGTCAACCCGCCCAATGGCTGTCGCTTTCATCCCAGGTGCGCTCATGCCATCGCGGGCGTCTGCGACGTGAAAGAGCCTCTCCACTTCGAACCTGTGCCTGGCCATTTCGTCAACTGTTGGCTTTATGAGGATGGGCGCACCTCTTTCCCCGAATAACTTCCTAGCGAGTGCGTTCAATCGTTTATGAACCGACCATTGCCCATTTGGACCAAACTCTGGATCATCGGAGGGATGCTGGTTTTCCTTGGAGCCAGCATCCCCTTTCTCATTGTGTTGGATTTCCTTCCTGCGAACTTCCTGTTGTTGGGAGGCGCTGTGCTGGCTTCGATCATTGGCGTATTTTTGGGATACTACGCCATGGCCATCTATATTCGCGTGCATCGGCGCTGATGCGGCCGATGTTCAGGATTGGCACTTGAACGCGGTCTGCCAGAACACCTGGCTGAATCTGCACAAAATTGGCAGTAGGTGCAGTTAAGAAGCCTGCAACGGGGCCGGCATCGTGGCAGGGGATGAGGGATCGTAATACCTCGCGCCTTCGTGAATGATCCGATAGAGGGTGTCGCGCTCTGCAGGAATGCGACCCAGGTCCAGGATCAAACGCTCGAATTCCGCAGGGGCCACATACTCTCCGGCATCGGCACCCGCCATGCGACTGATGCTCTCGTTGTGCAGGGTGCCCCCAAAGTCATTGGCCCCGGCCTCCAGCAACATTTGCGCCATGGGCAGCCCCAGCTTCACCCAGCTGACCTGGATGTTGGGAATCCAGCGCCCGAGCATGATGCGCGCCACCGCATGCATGAGCATGCTTTCTCGACCCGTCGGGCCCGGTCGCGCCTGCCCCGAGGCGTACAGCCGCGTGTGCTGATAGATAAACCCCAATGGCACGAACTCGGTAAAGCCGCCCGTCTCACGTTGAATGTCGCGCAGGATGGCCAAATGAGCGGCCCAGTGTTGCGGCCCATCCACATGGCCATACATGATGGTGGCGGTGGAGGGAAGTCCCACCTCGTGTGCGGTAGTGATGATCTCAATCCAGGCATCAGCCGAAAGCTTGTTTTTCGTCAGAATTTGACGCACGTCCGGAACGAGAATTTCCGCAGCCGTGCCTGGGATGCTGCCCAACCCCGCCTCCTTTAGCTCCAACAACACCTCTCTCACCGGGCGACGCTGGATCTGACTGGCGTACTGTATCTCGAAGGGGGAAAACGCGTGGATATGGATCTCGGGAACCGCGGCCTTGATGGCGCGCACCAATCGCACATAAATGTCACCCCCAAGCATCGGATTCAAGCCCCCTTGCATGCAGACCTCTGTGCATCCCCACGACCGGGCTTCCTCGGCCTGTTGCACCACCTCCTCCACCGTCATCGCATACGCCTCTGGATGTTGTCTGGGTAGGCCAAAGGCGCAAAAGCGGCATCCGGTATAACAAACGTTGGTAAAATTGATGTTACGGGTCTGCACGTAAGTGATCAACTCGCCCACCTGACGCCGACGCAATGCATCAGCAACAGCGGTGATGGCGAAGACGTCACGACCCTGGGCGCGGAAAAGTGTTTCGCCCTCGGCTTCCGTAATATCTCGATCCTCCAATGCGCGTTCAAGGATGGCGCGAATGGTGGGCGTGGCCTGGGCGAGCAAGGCGTTGGGAGAGAGCAACGAAAGTTCAATGATCGACATAGCAAAACAAGGAGGTTGATTATGTAGGTAGGGATAGATTGCAAATGGGAATTCCCATTTTGTCCCTTGTAATCCGATTTGGCAAATCCGGAAAGGAGGCTTTGCTTCTGGGCCAATGCCGGATTGCTACGACCGAGATTCACGGCATGCCCAATCAGCACCCGACAGACCTGCGTGCATTCATCAATAGTACGGGACGAGCTTTGATCTCGTCATGCATCAGCTCGCGGGACAAATAGCGGGATGCATTTCAAGATTGACGCAAAGTCTCAGCGCAATTCACTTCCGTGGCGCTAAGGCTTCCGAGGTCTCGCAGACCCAAGAAGTATTTTGGGGCGATGCGCCTCCAGATTGAAACGCACCCCAAATGGCGCAAGGAATTGACACCCCCAATTGGACAATCTATAATGCAAAGAGCGTTTTCCTGACAACCCATTCATTGTGTTCCTGAGTTCAAAGCACCCTGCAAGGAGGCAGGCCACTATGACCAATTATGTCGGCGCCCTGGATCAGGGCACAACCAGCACCCGTTTCATGGTATTCGATCACGCGGGGAACGTCGTAGCCTTGCATCAACGTGAACACGAGCAGATTTACCCCCAACCTGGCTGGGTTGAGCACGATCCAATCGAAATCTGGGAACGCACCCAGGAAGTCATGGCGCTGGCGTTGGAAAAAGCGGGGCTCACTCCGGCCAATCTCGCGGCCATTGGCATCACCAATCAACGTGAAACCACCATCATTTGGGATCGGCACACAGGTCAACCACTCTATCACGCCATTGTCTGGCAAGATACGCGCACTGACGCCATCTGCAACGAACTGGCGCAAGAAGGGGGACAGGATCGTTTTCGTCACAAGACCGGATTGCCGTTGGCCACCTACTTCTCGGGCCCAAAGATCCGATGGATTCTCGATCATGTCCCCGGGGTGCGTGAAAAAGCCGAACGTGGCGACGCCCTCTTTGGCAACATCGACACCTGGATCATCTGGAATTTGACCGGCGGCCCCAACGGTGGCGCCCACGTCACCGATGTCACCAATGCCAGTCGCACCATGCTGATGGATCTAGCGACGTTGGATTGGGACGATGAGCTGCTAGCAGTATTGAAGGTTCCCCGCGCCATGATGCCGGAGATTCGCCCTTCCAGTGACCCTCGCGCCTATGGCTATTGGCAGGGGACGCCCATTTGTGGTGATCTGGGCGATCAACAGGCAGCCACGGTGGGACAGGCCTGCTTTTCGCCAGGAGAAGCGAAAAACACCTATGGCACCGGTTGCTTTATGCTTATGAACACCGGCAGGGAGATCGTCCATAGCCAACGTGGACTGCTCACCACCCTGGCCTATCAATTCGGCGACGAACCGCCAGTATATGCGCTCGAAGGCTCTATCGCCATTGCTGGCGCATTGGTGCAATGGCTGAGAGACAACTTGCGTTTCTTCGACTTTTCACATCACATCGAAGATTACGCGAAGGCTGTCCCAGACAGCGGGGGCATCTACATCGTTCCCGCATTCTCGGGACTTTTCGCGCCATATTGGCAATCCGACGCCCGCGGCGTCATCGTTGGCCTGACGCGGTACATCACAAAAAACCATATCTCAAGGGCGGCGCTCGAAGCCACCGCCTATCAGACGCGTGAGGTGCTCGAAGCCATGGAAAAGGATTCGGGCGTCCGTCTTACCGCGCTGAAAGTCGATGGCGGCATGGTGAAAAATAATCTGCTCATGCAATTCCAGGCCGACATATTGAACGCGCCTGTGGTTCGCCCCAAAGTCACCGAAACGACAGCTCTGGGCGCTGCTTATGCCGCCGGTCTGGCTGTGGGCTACTGGCAAAGCCTGGATGACCTGCGTAAAAACTGGCAGATCGACAAAGTCTGGGAACCGCAAATGGATGCTGAGACCCGCGAAAAGCGCTATCGGGGCTGGCTCAAAGCGGTTCAACGCAGCATGCATTGGCTGGACGACTGAAGTATAGAGCGTCATCACCCTTTTTTCACATTGCTCTGCATGAGCTCGAGGCTTGTATGAGGCGCGTTTCCACCGAAATCCTTGTCATTGGCGGCGGAGTCACGGGCATTGGCGTGGCCTGGGATGCGGCCCTACGCGGCTATGATGTCATTCTCGTTGAACGACGGGACTTGGCGCACGGCACCTCGGGTCGCTTTCATGGCCTTCTTCATAGCGGCGGTCGTTACGTCGTGAAGGATCCTGTCAGCGCCCAAGAATGCATTCATGAAAATCTCATCCTGCGGCAAACCCATGCCCATTGCATCGAAGATACAGGCGGGTTTTTCGTAGTTACGCCCGAAGATGCGCAAAGCGATTACCCAGAACGCTTCATCGCCGCCTGTACAGCCGCAGGCGTCCCCTGTGAAGAGATCGACCCCGCCCTGGCATTGCGGCTGGAGCCAAGGCTTAATCCCCACATAGTCCGTGTTTTTCGCGTTCCAGATGCCAGCATCGACGGCTTCCTGCTGACCCACGCCACTGCGCAAGCCGCCCATGAGGCGGGCGCCCGCATCCTCACATATCATGAGGTCACCGAACTGCTGACTACGGGCCCAGAAGGGGCGCGGCGCGTAGTGGGCGCGCGGGTCGTCGATGCGGCCAGGAATGAACATCTCGACATCCACGCAGACATGGTCATCAATGCTGCGGGAGCCTGGAGTGGACACATTGCTGCAATGGTGGGCGTGCAGGTCGATATCGTTCCTGGCAAAGGCATCATGATCGCCACCGCCCATCGCCTGGTCAACACCGTCATCAACCGCTGCAAATGGCCCTCTGATGGCGATATCCTTGTTCCTGCGCATACCGTTTCTATTATCGGCACCACCGATGTGCCCGTAGCCCATCCCGAGGACCTGCGCATCGAGGAATGGGAAATTCAAAAAATGTTGGAAGAGGGGGAAAAGTTGATCCCGGGCTTCAAAAAAACCCGCATCTTGCGGGCCTGGGCCGGCGTGCGACCACTTTACCGAGAATCCGCGGTCACGGACGATCGCGATAT
>WFTO01000311.1 GCA_015485435.1 Anaerolineae bacterium
ACCTTGCCCCCGCCTTCAAGAACGGCGTCAGCCAGGGCCCCCATAATACCGGTCATGCCCCCTCCGAAAATCAACGTAATATCGCGTTGCGCGAACAGGCTCCCCAATTTGCGGGCAGCGTCGACGTAAGCATGATGGATGCCCGATTGCGATCCGCAGAACACACAAATATTTCGAAACATAATGACTTACCCTGAAGTTAAAAAGCGAGGTGTTGGAACAAAAAATAAAGGCCTAGGCCGAAAAAGAAAGCGCTAAAACTGGCCAGATGAAATCGACCAAGAAACGCCCGCGTCCCTCCTTCTTCTGATCGTACATAGACGCGATACGCGATTAAGTTGGCGAGAGACCCGACAAGCGAGCCGAAACCTCCGACACTGACGCCCCACAGAAGCGGTTGCCAGTGTCGGGTGAAGTCAGCAACGAGCAACGCCGCAGGAACATTGCTGATGATCTGACTAAGCAAAGCCGAGAACAAAAAAATATGTTGGGGATGAAGGAAAGCTGCGCTCAACAACACACTTAAATTATCGGTGAAACCGAAGAAACAGAAAAATGTGAGGAGGAGCGAATAATCGATCCGCAAACTTCCTCGGTCTGCGACCAAAGCAAAGAGCAACACAGCGCTTCCGAGAAACAAGGGCAACACCCGCAAAATGACAAGAGCAAAAACGGCCAATGCCGTGAGATAAACATAAGAGACCCATGAAAGCGGAAGCGCCTTTCGTGCAACTCCAGGACTTGCGGGAATTCGAAGCCACGCCGCCGCAATCAACAGCGCCACCAAAAAGAAAAGGGAGAAAGGAAGAATCGTGGAGATAAAGTCAACAACGGGGACATTGTAGAACCAGTAAATAAATAGATTCTGGGGATTGCCAAAGGGCGAGAGTGCAGATCCAGCATTGGCCGCCAGAGCCTCCAGGATCACCAACCACACCTTCCCTTCGACTTGCAAGAGCAATGTTAAAGGGACAATCGATAGCAATGCGACGTCATTTGTCACCACCATAGAAAAGAAAAAGGTCAACAAAATCAGCTTCATAGCCAGCCATCGACCATGCTCCAGGCGACGAGCAATGTTTTCCAATATCTGGTGCTCTTGCAGCCCTTTTGTGATGATAAACAGAATCAGAAGAATGTACAGGATTTCAAAATCGGATTCGGTATAGGCAGGTATTCTTTGCAGCCAGATGGATGTGAGCCCCAAACCGGTTGCAGTTATCAGTAATAGCCATTCCTCTTTCACAATGGCTGGGATGCGAATGCGGTTCATGGTGTTGACAACATTTCAATGTAATCGCGATCCAAATCGTCGACGATCTTGCGCCAGTCATATGCTTTTTCGACCAATGTGCGTGCATGTTGAACCAACGCTTCTCGTAGGGATAAAGAATCGATGAGCCGCTCGATGGCGGCAATCAACGCTTCTGGTGAATCACCGACGAGCAAATGTTTTTCAGGAACGACGTGCAAGCCCTCGTAGCCGATGGATGTGCTGACGACCGGCACACCCGCAGCAAACGCCTCGAGAATTTTCAAACGCGTTCCTGAACCAGTGCGTATAGGAGCGAGGGCAATATCCGCCTGATGATAGAATGGCAGAACATCAGGCACGCGGCCGATGATTTGAATACGCGGCATGTTTGCTGAACATGCCCGAACCCGAGGATGATCCAGATTCAGAAGCGTCAGAGAAAGATACGGATGACGCGTATAGAGTTTGGGCCAAATGGCTTTGACCAGCCAACAGGCGGCGTCGAGATTAGGTTCGTGGGTGGGCGATCCGACAAATAGCAGTCGTCGCACTTGGGATCGCATCGGACCAGGGCATATGTTTTGGGCGTCAACCCCATTTGGGCTGATAATGATTTTGGCGGCGGGGGCGCGTTGTTGAATGATGGCGGCGTCTTTGGTCGACATTGCCGCCACCCTCGTAAAACGCGGGTAGATGATTTGTTCATAGACGATCCAGTTTTGCGCCAACCGCATCAGTTGTTTCCTTTTCCTCGCATTGGTCTGCAATTCCGCCCGACGAGTCAGCCCCACACTGAAGATGTCGTGTGTAATAAGGACTGTGGGTGGAAGGTGATCCTGCAATGCGTATGACGCCAGGTATGGCCATTCTATTTGTAGGATATCGTACGTGTGGGATGAAAGCTCTTCTGTTAACGCTCGACGCATGGCAGGTTGATCCCAAATCGCAATGTCTGGTGGAAGTTGTTGTCGGCGGACGCGCCAATGCGCGCGAGCGATGCGCGCTATATCCCAATGGATGTGTCCTTTGAACATGCGTTTCAAACTGCGAAAGGGCACCATGCGCACTCGTATCCCCAATATTTTCCCCAACGTGTGTAGCCCTTCCCTCTCTTCTTCATTTCGAAAAAAACTGAGGAACGTTACTTCATGACGTCGAGCCTGTTCCTGCGTGATATGAAAGAGGCGGCGGCGCCCTCCGGTAAAAACAGGAAGGGGGGAGATAGGTGAAAGGATGAGCAAGCGCATGTTGACACTTTAGCGCATCCTCACAAATCCTTCCAAATCTCCCCCCAACGGTTTTATGTGCCCGGAATGGCAACCTGATTATCAAGTGATAGGCTCGATCGACGTCGCATCCATTTGGGACGCACATGCCAGAAGTGCGTCAGAGCCTGTTCCCAATTGGCTAGAAGTTCCGCAGCCAGGGGGCTGTTGGTGTAATGAAGATGGGCTTCGATCATTCTCCGCAAGGTCGTCTGGGCAGTTTCATCTTCCACGCGGGTCAAATAGACGAGTTCGGTGTTCAATCGTTTGGGAAAACGTGGTTGATCGGCATCGTCGAAGACGAAGGCCTGACCACCGGTCATCCCTGCAGCGAAGTTGAAGCCCGTGCGACCGAGGACAACCACCACGCCGCCGGTCATGTATTCGCAACCATGGTCCCCAACACCTTCGACGACAGCATGGGCGCGACTATTGCGCACAGCAAAGCGCTCGCCTGCTCGCCCCGCCACATACAGGGCGCCCCCGGTCGCGCCGTAAAGACAGGTGTTCCCCACCAGATAATTCTTTCGCCAGGTGAAGACGGCGTCATCTGGCGGGCGCACGGCGATCACGCCCCCGGCCAACCCCTTTCCGACATAGTCGTTGGCTTCACCGACAAGCGTGAAGCGAACACCATGAATCAGGAAAGCGCCAAAGGACTGGCCTGCACTGCCATGAAAGATGAAGTGAAGTGATTCGTTGGTTAACTCGGTGTAGCCCAACTGAGTTAATCGGCCACTTAGACGAGCGCCCACGGCTCTATCTGTGTTGCGAATTTGAAAATCGCGTTGCAGGGGGAGCTGGTTGAGGGCCAAAGCGGCCAATGCCGCCTCCGCGACCCGATTGCCTAACGCGTTGGGGGCATCGTAATTGGGCCAGGCCTGAAAATGTCGAGGAGATTCGGGCGCCGGTTGTCCTAGCAGGGGGCTGAGATCCAGGGCGTCGAGCGCAGGATCGCCGGTGTGTTTTTGTTCAAGAAGTTCGGTGCGTCCGATGACCTCATTCAACCGTCGATAGCCTAACGCTGCCAGGAGTTCCCTCACTTCTTGCGCGATAAATGTGAAAAGGGCCACCACATGCTCCACCTTTCCTTGAAACTTCGCGCGTCGTTTTGGATCCTGAGTCGCCACCCCGACCGGACAGGTGTTGCGATGACAGACGCGGGCCATAATGCATCCTTCCGCCAGCATAGCCAGGGTGCCAAAGGAAAATTCGTCCGCCCCCAAGATGGCTGCCAACAGCACATCCCGGCCATTACGCAACCCCCCATCCGCCCGGAGAATGACCCGATCGCGCAGCCCGCCGAGACGGAGAGCCTGTCGCGCCTCGGCCAAGCCCATCTCCCAGGGAGCGCCAGCGTGCTTGATGGAAGTCAGAGGCGAGGCGCCGGTGCCGCCGTTGTGTCCCGAAATCAAAATACTGTTGGCGCGTCCCTTCGCGACGCCAGCAGCAATGGCGCCAACGCCAGCCTGAGCCACCAGCTTGACAGAGATATCCGCCTCCGGGTTGATTTGACGCAAGTCGTAAATGAGCTGTGCCAGGTCTTCGATGGA
>WFTO01000312.1 GCA_015485435.1 Anaerolineae bacterium
GGTCAATATCCTCCACCGTGCCATGAAAATCGGCAAAAGCGCCCTCGGTGATGCGCACCTTATCCCCAGGCTTGAAATCCACCTGGACGCGAGGCTGGCTGGCCTCGATGCGACTCATGATGTGATCCACCTCTTTGGCGCTAAGCGGTGTGGGCCGATTACCAATGCCTACAAACCCGGTCACTCCAGGCGTGTTGCGCACGACAGACCAGCTTTCGTCATCCAAAATCATCTGTACGAGAATGTATCCTGGAAAAACGCGACGCTCCACGACCCGACGCTCGCCATCTTTGAGTTCGATCTGTTCCTCGGTGGGGACCACCACAGAGAAGATGCGGTCGCTCATATTCATGGACTCGATCCGGTATTCCAGATTTCGCTTGACGCGGCTTTCCATGCCCGAATAACAATGGACCACATACCATTGGCGACCATCATCGATCTTCTCTGAAGAAACGTCCTCAGCAAAATCGGTGGCGTCGTCCAAAAAGGCGTCATCCTCTTCGAATGAAGCCTGCTGTTCGATTTCGTCGTTCTCAGGAACGGGGAATTGCTGATGTTGGTCTGTCACGAGTTTGTACTTGGCGTGCGGGAGGATAAAGGGCCTGAATCAATAAAGAAGAAAATTCATAAATTGGGCGGCGAGGGCGTCGGTCACGCCCAAGATCAAAGCCATCAGCAAGGTTACGGCCAGAACGATCCCACTAAGCCGGATCCACTCCTGTCGGGTGGGCCAGGTGACTTTTGTAATCTCGGCGCGTGTCTCACGCAAATATTTGACAACAGGATTGACGCTTTTGGCTGTCGCCTCATTTTTCGATTTGGCCATGAATGCCTGGCTCCTTATTAGGAAGATGGATAGGTTGCCCTGACGGTTGAAGACACCGCCCGGAGCCCCGAGCGGTGTCTTTCCGTGAAGAGCAGGCGAGGCAGGACTCGAACCCGCAACCTGCGGTTTTGGAGACCGCTGCTCTGCCAAGTTGAGCTACTCGCCTTCGCAGCAGGGGTCAACAGATTTCACTGCAGACCCACACTATAGGATACCTTATTTTGTCTCGCGATGCAAGGTGTGCCGACGGCAACGCGGGCAGTATTTCTTCAATTCCATACGCCCGGTTTGCGTGCGTCGGTTCTTGCTTGTCAGATAATTGCGCTCTTTGCATTCTGTGCAGGCCAGAGTGACCAACACACGATTTCCTTTTTTAGCCACTGTGTGACTTACCTCGTATTAGGATAGTTTTTTCGCTGCGGAGACGCCAAATGCAGCGCACTCAACGCCTCCACAGCTGTGTTTTGCGAATAAAGAGTGTTATTCGAGGATCTCGGTAATGACGCCGGCGCCTACGGTCCGTCCACCCTCGCGAATCGCAAACCGGGAGCCTACTTCCAACGCCACTGGCGCTATCAGCTCCACTTCCAGGTTCACGTTGTCGCCAGGCATTACCATCTCTACGCCCTCTGGCAGATGCACCGACCCTGTCACATCCATCGTCCGAATGTAAAACTGCGGCCGGTATCCCTCAAAGAACGGCGTGTGGCGCCCGCCTTCCTCTTTCTTCAATACGTATACTTCCGCCATGAATTTCGTGTGCGGCGTGATGCTCCCAGGCTTCGCCAATACCTGCCCGCGCTCTACCTCGTCGCGGTTGATGCCGCGCAGCAAAACGCCCACGTTCTCGCCAGCTTCCGCATAGTCCAATACCTTCCGGAACATCTCCAACGAGGTCGCCACCGTCTTCCGCGTCGGCTTCAGTCCTACAATCTCTACCTCATCCATCGGATAAATCCGACCTCGCTCCACGCGGCCCGTCACCACCGTCCCGCGACCCTTAATCGAGAACACGTCCTCGATCGGCATCAGGAACGGCTTGTCCACATCGCGCTCCGGCGTGGGAATGTACTCATCCACCACACGCATCAGCTCCCAGATCGGCTCGTAACACTCCGCTTCCGGATCCTTGCTCTCGCACATCAATGCCTGCAGCGCACTCCCTCGCACAATCGGTATCTCATCTCCAGGATATCCGTAGCTGTCCAATAGCTCGCGCAGCTCCAGCTCCACCAGCTCCAACAGCTCTTCGTCATCCATCATGTCCACTTTGTTCATGAACACCACGATCGCCGGCACTTCCACCTGCCGTGCCAACAAAATGTGCTCTCGCGTCTGCGGCATCGGCCCATCGGGCGCCGCCACCACCAAAATGGCGCCGTCCATCTGCGCCGCTCCCGTGATCATGTTCTTGATGTAGTCCGCATGCCCAGGACAGTCCACGTGCGCATAGTGCCGCTTCTCTGTCTCATACTCCACATGCGCAATCGCAATCGTGATCCCGCGCGCTTTCTCTTCCGGCGCTTTGTCGATCTCATCAAAGGGCGTGAAGTCCGCCCACCCTTTTAAACTCAATGTCTTCGTAATCGCCGCCGTCAGCGTCGTCTTCCCATGGTCAATGTGACCAATCGTGCCCACGTTCACGTGGGGCTTCTTGCGCTCGTAATGCTGCTTTGCCATGATGTTAGAATCTCCTTGCTATGATTTCTAAAGCAGAAGGGAATGAGGTTTCAAACGTTTCTTGCTTCAAATGGGCATTTGGTGAATACAGATGGTTGCAAACATAGAGACTGAACCCCTTTCAGTCTCTGTTTTTTAGGCATAAAAGAGGAGCCCGAAACCATAAATTGCCCTGGTTTCGCGTTCCTCTCATCAATACCAGGTCTAAAATTCCCTTCAACGATGCCAATCATTGAAGGCTTGCGGGCTGTAAAGGGCTGAGGAAACAAACCCACCCACAAACTTAGTTATTATAGCAGTATTGAGGAGGAAACGCCAAATTTTTATAATCAGATTTGGCAAGTTTCTCATAGGTGTGAATGGGGATGGACCTCCAATCAGGAACGGACGACCGTCTTCGCCACACTCTCGGGCACCGGCGCGTAATGATCGAACTCCATGCTAAAGGTGCCGCGCCCCTGGGTGATGGACCGCAGTCTGGTAGCGTAGCCGAACATTTCGGCGAGGGGCACCATCGCTCGCACCGATTGCATGCCATGGGAATGAGGCTCCAATCCTTCGATCTGCCCACGACGACTGTTGATATCGCCGATGACATCGCCCAGGAACTCTTCGGGCGTGAGGATTTCCACCTTCATGATGGGCTCCAGAAGGATCGGCCTGGCTCTGGGAATGCCATCGCGCACAGCCAAAGAGCCAGCAATGCGAAAGGCCATCTCAGAAGAATCCACCTCGTGGTAAGAGCCGTCATACAGGGTGGCTTTCACATCGACGATGGGATAGCCGGCAATGACGCCTCCTTCCAGGGCCTCGCGGATGCCCTCTTTAACGGCATTGATATATTCTCGTGGGATCACGCCACCGACGGTAGCGTCCTCGAATTCATACCCGCTTCCAGGCTCTAGAGGTTCAAAACGCACCTTCACATGACCGAATTGGCCACGGCCGCCCGTCTGGCGCACGAAACGTCCCTCCGCATCCACGGGCTTGGTGATGGTCTCACGATAAGCCACCTGCGGACGACCAACATTTGCATGCACCTTGAATTCGCGGATCATCCGGTCCACCAAAACCTCCAGGTGGAGTTCGCCCATCCCAGAGATAATGGTCTGGCCGGTTTGATCATCGACTCGGACCCGGAAGGTGGGGTCTTCATCCGCCAATCGGCGCAATGCTTCGGCCAACTTGTCCTGGTCGGCTTTGGATTTGGGCTCGATGGCGACACTAATCACAGGCTCGGGGAAGGTAATCGACTCCAACACGATTGGATGATTGGGATCGCTCAGGGTCTCTCCGGTAAAGGACTGTTTCAGCCCGATAATGGCTGCGATATCGCCCGCGCCGATTTCCTTCACTTCCTCGCGCTTGTCAGCATAAATGCGCATAAGTCGCCCGATACGTTCCTTCTTGCCCTTGGTGACATTCAACAACGCTTCGCTAGAACGCACGATGCCCGAATACACGCGCACATAGGCCAGGCGTCCCACATAAGGATCGGTGACGATCTTGAAGACAAGAGCCGTCGTTGGTTCGTCGAAGGAAGGATTGCGGGTTTCAGGTTCGCCGGTTTTGGGATTCACGCCCACGATGGCGGGGCGATCGAGGGGGGAGGGTAAGTAATCGATGACCGCGTCCAGCAACGGTTGCACGCCTTTGTTCTTCAAGGCGGAGCCAGCCAACACGGGCACAAGATCGATGCTGAGTGTGGCGCGCCGCAAGCCTGCCTTCAGCTCCTCCACCGTGATATCCTCGCCTTCAAGATACTTGATGGTGAGTTCGTCATCGGTTTCGGCAATGGCCTCAACCAGATGTTCATGCGCCAGCTCGGCCGCTTCTTGCAGCTCTTCGGGAATCGGAATTTGTTCAGGACGCGCACCCAACTCGTCGGTATAAAGCCATGCCTTCATCTCGATCAGATCCACGACGCCCTTAAATTCACTTTCGGAGCCGATGGGCAACTGGATGGGCAGAGGATTGGCCCCCAGACGATCGCGGATCATCTGCACCGTGCGGTCAAAGTCTGCGCCCGTGCGATCCATCTTGTTGACAAAGCAGATGCGGGGCACGCTGTAGCGGTCTGCCTGCCGCCAAACCGTCTCCGATTGAGGCTCCACCCCGGCAACTGCATCAAAAACCACCACACCGCCATCCAACACTCGCAGGCTGCGTTGAACCTCTGCGGTAAAATCGATATGGCCCGGCGTATCGATCAAATTGATCTGATACCCTTTCCAATCCGCTGTGATGGCCGCAGATTGAATGGTGATGCCGCGCTCACGCTCTTGCTCCATAAAGTCGGTGACCGTTGTGCCTTCGTCGACATTTCCGAGGCGGTAGGTCTTGCCCGCGTAATAGAGCACGCGCTCAGTTGTGGTGGTTTTTCCCGCGTCGATATGGGCGATAATGCCGATGTTGCGGATTTTTTCGAGATTACGATTGATGGTCATATGCTTTCATTCTCACTACGGAGACGCGTCGTATTGGGGGGGGAGTGTGAAACATTCTCCGGCAGCTATGAAGCCGCATGCCGCCATGGGCAGAGGAGATGTACGGCCAGACAGACCTTTGCGTTCCAGGCCTCCGCAGTCGATTGGCTACCAACGATAATGAGCAAACGCGCGGTTGGCTTCAGCCATCTTATGGGTTTCATCTCGCTTGCGGATGGTCGCGCCCTGGTTGTTGGCGGCATCCATCAGCTCAGCGGCCAACTTTTCGGCCATGGATTTACCATGGCGTTTACGCGCAAATTGAATCAGCCACCGTTGCGCCAGGGCTTCCCGGCGTTCGGGGCGAACTTCCACTGGCACCTGATAGGTTGCACCGCCCACACGTCTTGGTTTGACCTCGATCTGCGGCATGGCGTTCGCCATGGCTTGCTCAAAAACTTCGACAGGATCGCGTTTGGTGCGCTGTTCAATGATATCGAAGGCTTCATACATGATACGTTGGGCGACGCTCTTTTTGCCTCCGCGCATCATGCGATTAATGAAACGAGCGATGGTTTTGTTGTGATACTTGGGGTCGGGCACAACATCCCGACGTTCAGGTCGATAACGACGAGGCATAATCCTCTCCTGAAAATGGTTGGTAATAACTGTGTGAAACGGGTTGCCAGATATGTAAGGAAGATCAAGAGCGATACTAAGCATGAGGGATCAGGGGCTCAACACGACCGCAATCCTCACACACTCCGCTCTTT
>WFTO01000313.1 GCA_015485435.1 Anaerolineae bacterium
ACCCAGTGCTGTCGACCTCATTTGACCTTGATGACGCTTTCAGTTCTGAACATAGCGTTGCCGTCGTTTGCGAAAAGCGCTTGGCGGTATCGTTAGCTGAGCTCTCAATGGACGTAAAACGTCAAACGTCATGATTTGGCAGCCTTCGCCTCGTTTTCATGCGACATGTGACGTTGGACGCATGACGTTTGAAGCCATCACGCCATCCGCGTCACGTTCGTTGTGAGGTGATGAACGCAGACGTGAGCAGTGACAATGATGGATGATGACCTATCTGCGTTGATCCGCGTTGCGAAGCATCTGCGTCATCCGCGTACCCATGTTCATCGGTATCGACGGGCTGCTGCCCGGGTTGCCTGCTTACCGATAGCATGGCTTCCGCCGGCGCGGATTGAGCGGCGAGAACGCGGCCATGTCAGCCACCCAGAAAAGTAGGGAGTTCCGTAAAATACATTCCTACGGTACAATTCCTCTAGATGCTGCCTGACGGCCTGCGCCGGTAGCAGCAGCGTCTCCCCAGGTCAGCCAGAACTCCCCAAAGCCTTAGCATCTTCACTATGAATTTGCTGCAAAAATCAAAGGAGCATTTTGAACCATGACTACCCTGCTTTCTCTGCTCTCGTGGCTTATCATTTTGTTACATATTCCTGATGGCTTTTTAAGCGTTGCTGTATCGGTGATTTTTTGGTTGATTACCATTGTGTTTGTGGGCATTGCCGCACGTCAGGTGCAAAAAGATTTTGAAGACAGACAAACGCCCTTGATGGGCATTTTAGCCGCGTTCATTTTTGGCGCCCAGATGCTCAATTTCCCAATCGCTGGAGGAACCAGCGGGCATCTGCTCGGAGGCGCCCTGGCGGCCATTATCCTTGGCCCCTGGGCCGCCATTTTGGTCATGTCGGCCGTTATCGGTGCGCAAGCGCTGCTCTTCCAGGATGGCGGTTACCTGGTCATGGGGGCCAATATTTTCAACATGGGCATTCTCACCGCGCTCATTGGCTTCGGTTTTTATCGTAGTGCGCTTCGCGGAAGCACACGCGTGAAGCTGGTGGTCGCGGGCATAGCCGCCTGGCTGTCGGTGATGGCTGGTGCGCTCAGCACCTCCTTACAGCTTTGGCTCAGCGGCACTTCATCGCTTCGAGTTGTCATGCCCGCCATGTTAGGCGTCCATGCTTTCATCGGCATTGGTGAAGCGATTATCACCGTGGGAGCGTTGGCTTTTATCATGAAGACCCGCCCAGACCTGCTGAGGGATTCTGAAGTGCGCAGCCATGGTGGGCGCGGATGGATCGTTGCCGGCGCGGGCATCGCGCTTGTCACCGTGCTTCTGGCTCCGCTAGCGTCTGCGTATCCTGACGGATTGGAAAGGGTGGCGGAGAACCTGGGATTCATCAATGCCGGGAAAGAAGCGCCATTTCACATCTTCCCCGACTATACCATCCCCATGCTGGGCAGCACACCCCTTTCCACCATTTTGGCCGGCGCATTAGGCGCGACGGTGGTAGGCATCCTGGTGGTGCTCCTGGTCAGTTTCCTCCGCAAGACGCCGGGCCGAGCGCCCCGAACCAGTGAACAATAAATTGCTTCTATGCCCGTCCAACCTTTTGACCGCTATCAAGAAGGCGCCGGCTTTCTTCATCGATTGGACCCACGCGTGAAGGTGGTGCTGACCGCGCTCGGCATTCTCTCCAACGTGCTCATTCCCGATGGCGCCTGGTCGGCCTTCTTGTTGACCTTCGCGTTGATCCTTTATCTGACGCATCTGGCGAAATTACCCTGGGGTTTTGTGCTCAAGCGGTCACTTATCATTCTTCCCTTCACTTTGACGGCATTCAGCGTCATTTTCATCACACCAGGGACCACCCTGACCGTGTTTCGTCTAGGCCCATGGTCGTTCTCAGCAACCCATGCAGGCGTCATCCGATTTCTGAGCATTCTTGCTCGCGGACTCCTCTCTGTGCAAATGGCCATTCTGCTCACCGCCACTACCTCATTTGCCGATTTGTTGCATGCGTTTCGGCATCTTCGGCTGCCAAGGGCATTGGTGGGCACGCTGGCCTTCACCTATCGTTATTTGGACGTGCTTGGCGATGAAGCAGTTCGTTTGATGCGAGCGCGCCAGGCGCGTAGCGCCCGCCTCCCTGGCGTGTCGGTTCGCCAGGGAGTGCGTTGGCGCGGCAAGGTGACGGGGGCCATGGTCGGACAGCTTTTCTTGCGCAGCCTGGAACGAGGAGAACGGGTGTATTACGCCATGTTGGCTCGCGGCTACCGTGGGCATATTTACACGCTCAACCCCCATGCGATGACCGCGGATGATTGGGTCTTCGCCTGGGTGGGTGGCCTCAGCTTGCTGGCTATTCAGCTTCTAGCCAGACTTGACTTGCTCCTCACCCCCTAAGCAACCCCACGCCCGTCGAACTTCTTCCGCACATGCCTATCACACACCCACAAGACCATCATCCTCTCCCCCTGCAAAGCCAACTCCAGACCGATTTGGCCTTGGATATCAAGAACCTCTCCTTCGCCTATCCCGATGGTCGCGACGCGTTAAAACACGTTACAATAGCCATCAAACCAGGAGAACGGGTGGCCTTAGTAGGCCCGAACGGCGCCGGAAAAAGCACCCTCCTTTTACATCTGAATGGCATCTTACAAGGAGAAGGGCAAATTCGGGTCGGAGGCCTGACCGTAGAAAAAAAGAACCTGCCTGTCATCCGAGCCATGGTGGGATTGGTCTTTCAAAACCCGGATGACCAGCTCTTTTCTCCCACGGTTTTCGAGGATGTTGCCTTTGGGCCATTGCACATGGGCCTGGATGAGGATGAAGTCCGAACACGCGTTGAGGAAGCGCTAACTATGGTCGGCATGACATCATACGCCGCCCGGCTCTCCTACCATTTGAGTATGGGTGAAAAAAAACGGATCGCCATAGCCACCGTTCTCTCTATGCATCCCCAAATCCTGGCCCTGGACGAACCCTCCGCTGGTCTGGATCCTCGAGCCAGACGGCAACTGATCAACCTGTTGCAAACGCTGCCCCAAACCCAGATCATCGCCACTCATGACATGATGCTGGTTCGAGAGATGTGCTCGAGAATGATTGTGATGGATGAAGGGCGTATTATCGCCGACGACGCCACATCCGCACTATTCGAACGCGTTGAGCTCTTGGAAGCGCATGGCCTTGAACGCCCTGATTGCTAAAAACAGCCATTTCAGGTTTAATATATTGGCAATATGGCACACAATATGGAAAGGTTCATTCGCAACGCGATGGTGCGTCGAGCATCTTGCTTCTTAGCAAACGATGTGATCTTGGTCATAGACTTGGCAAGCTTCTTGTTGGAAGATAAATATGACATGGGGGTCTTCATCACCATGTCATCATAACGACTCCTAGCTGCGTTTCCGCACCCCAAAGCTAAATCATTCCCCGCGGATTACCTCTGATCTCGATCCTGGGTCGCTGTATCCGATTTCCTGAACACCAAAGCATGAAACACCTATAACCAAAAACAATCGTCAGGGTGTATGCATGGACTTGTTGTTTTTTGTAAGCTTATTACATTTTTGGAATGCATTCTCCCCAGGAAATCAACCAATCCAAATTGACAAGATCCACGCGAGGGCGGAAGGAAAACACGGGGAACACCACGTTCAAGGAGGCCCCAAATGTCCCCAGAAACCATCCCGAAATTGCTGCAAACGTTGGAATTCACCAAAGATTTGCCACCTGAACAATTAGAAAAGCTGGCAGAATTGGCATTCGAGGTGAGCTTTCCAGAAGACTTTACGATCTTTCGAGAAACCGACGCCGGGGAATTGCTCTATCTTATCAAATCAGGACAGATTGCCCTTTATGTCAGCGTGCCGGGAAAAGGGCGAAAAACCATTCTAACCCTCGGGCCAGGCCAGCTCCTTGGTTGGTCCTCTCTCTTTCCTTCCTCGCGAAAAACTGCCAGCGCCCGCACTGTCACCCCTACCGAAGCCATCGCTTTCAATGCTGCGCAATTGCGCGAGGCCATGGATGAGGATAAAGACCTGGGGTATGCCATCCTGTGGCGCGTGGCCGACGTCATTGCAAGTCGTCTTAAAGCCACGCGATTACAATTGCTCGATATTTTCGCGCCAGGCCGTGAATGCTAAGGAGTGAAGCCATCATGCCAGAATTCACACCCAACATCGGCGCATTCGTCAGCATCCAAAAATCGGACCTTCAGCGAGTGCTTGAGGCCCTGAAGCAAGCCGGATTTACGTTGATCGGGCCCACCGTGGACGAAAGCGCCATCGTCTATGGGGAGATCGATGGAATCGACGACCTCCCCATTGGTTGGACCGACCGCCAGGAGCCGGCGTCATATCGCATCGTGCGACGGCAGGACGAAGCCTTTTTTGGATACACCGTCGGCCCACATTCGTGGAAAAAATTTCTCTTTCCCCCCAAACAACGACTCTTTCGGGTCGAAAAGAAAAATGGCTCCTTTCAGGTCGTAGATGAAGAAGAGCCCGCGCCTCGTTTTGCGTTCATTGGCGTGCGGGGCTGCGAACTCCAGGCCATCCATATCCAAGACCGCGTCTTTCTTGGAGGCCCCTATCAAGACCCCAACTACAAGGCAAGAAGACAGCAAGTCTTTGTGCTGGCCGTCAACTGCACCGAGCCTGGAGGAACCTGCTTCTGCGCTTCCCTGGGCACGGGACCCCAGGTCGGGTCCGGATTCGATATCGCCTTGACCGAGCTGGATGACACATTCATCGTCGAAGTAGGCTCAGAAGTGGGCGCGACCATGATGCGAAACGTCCCCTGGCGCCCGACCAGCGCCTTCGAATTGCAACAAGCTCGAGAGGCCCTGGCCACAGCCGTAAAAGCCATGGGCCGACAGCTGGATACATCCGATCTGCCCGACTTACTTTACAACAACCTGGAGCACGAGCGCTGGAACCAGGTGGCCGCAAGATGCCTCTCCTGCGCCAACTGCACCATGGTTTGCCCCACCTGTTTCTGCAACGATGTCCTGGAAGTCAGCGATCTAAAAGGCGAGCAATTTGAACGGGTGCGCGTGTGGGACTCCTGCTTCTCCATTGAATTCTCCCACGTGCATGGCGGCAACATCCGACCACACACCCGGGCCCGTTACCGACAGTGGCTCACCCACAAATTCGCCTCCTGGATCGATCAATTCGGCATCCTGGGATGTGTGGGTTGTGGACGCTGTATCACCTGGTGTCCGGTGGGAATCGACGTGACCGAAGAAATCGACGCCATTCGAGGGGAGGTCTGACCATGTTGAACACCATCACAACTGCCACCGGCCCGACCCCAGACGCAGGGCCGATGCGCACCCATCCCGCCCGCATCATTGCCATCAAAGAAGAAGCTTACGCCATTGCCACCTACGAAATTGAATTTGAAGACCCCGCCCTAAAAGAAGCCTACCAGTTCAAGGCCGGACAATTCAACATGCTCTACCTGCCCGGCATTGGTGAAGCCCCCATCTCCATGAGCTCGGACCCGGCGACCCCACAGGTCATCGGTCACACCATACGTTACGCCGGAAATCTCACCAGAGCGATTAGCCGGTTGCAAGTTGGCGATGTTATCGGTGTACGCGGTCCCTATGGCAGCGCCTGGCCCCTGGAGCAAATCGAGGGCGATGATCTGTGCATTGTCACCGGCGGCATCGGTCTGGCGCCCTTACGCCCGGTCATCTATCATGTCCTCAGACATCGCGAGCGTTACGGACGAGTCTTTCTACTCTACGGTGCGCGCACGCCCGACGACATGCTCTACGAGGATGAATTTGAAAGCTGGAAACAACAGGGCATCCAGCTCTACCTGACCGTCGACCGGGCCGATCCATCCTGGCGCGGCCATGTCGGCGTCGTGCCCATGCTCTTCTACCTGCTGCGTTTGGACCCCAAAAAGACGACCGTGCTCACCTGCGGACCAGAGATCATGATCCACTTCGTCATCTACGAAGCCATGGCCCGACGCATTCCCAAAGAGCGGATTTATGTTTCTATGGAACGGAACATGAAATGTGGCGTGGGCATTTGTGGGCACTGCCAATTCGGCCCCCACTTCGTATGTAAAGAAGGGCCGGTCTTCCCCTATGCGGCCATCGAACCATTCTTTGGCGTGGAGGATTTCTGATGAAACGAAAAATCAAGCCCGACGTAAAATCGAAACCGAAACTGGCGGTGTTCAAATTCACCTCCTGCGATGGCTGTCAGCTCTCCCTGCTCGATGCGGAAGACCTGTTGCTTGATATCGCTGACGCCGTCGAGATCGCCTACTTCGTCGAAGCCCGAGACCGACGGCTTCCCGGCCCCTACGACGTCACACTCGTGGAAGGCTCTGTCTCCACGCCCGAACACATCGAACAAATCCGCGAAATCCGAGAGGAATCGAAATTTCTCATTGCCATTGGCGCCTGCGCGACGGCCGGCGGCATCCAGGCGCTACGCAATTGGCGTAACGTCGACGAATTCATCAACATCGTCTACGCCCATCCCGAATACATCGACACCCTCGAGACCTCCACCCCCATCAGCGAATTTGTGCGGGTAGACTTCGAACTGCGCGGATGCCCTATCAGCAAATATCAACTGCTCGATGTCATCACGGCGTTACTCATTGGACGCCAGCCTCGCACCCCCACGTACAGCGTTTGCATCGAATGCAAACGTCGCGGCACCCCTTGTGTGATGGTCTCTCGAGGCATCGCCTGTCTGGGCCCCGTCACCCAAGCGGGATGCAACGCCATTTGCCCTTCGGTGAATCGGGGATGCTTCGGCTGTTATGGCCCCATGGAAGCGCCAAACACCGATAGCTTAGGCCAACGATTGGAAGCTCTGGGCTTGGCTCCTGCTGAGATCGTGCGTCTATACCGCAACTTTAGCGGCTACGCGGAAGCATTCCGTCTGGCCAGCGACGCTTATGAGGAGAAGATCGCATGACCACATTGAAAATCGACGTCCCCTATATGGCGCGCGTCGAAGGCGAAGGCGCGTTGAACATCATTGTTGAAAATGGCGAGATCAAGCATCTGGAGCTGAACATTTTTGAGCCGCCACGCTTCTTCGAGGCGTTCTTGCGCGGCCGCTCCTTCATGGAGGCCCCCGACATCACGGCGCGCATCTGCGGCATCTGCCCCGTCGCCTACCAGATGAGCTCCGCACACGCGCTGGAAAAAATCCTGGACATTCAGGTTTCGCCGGAGATCCGGGCGCTACGCCGCCTTCTGTACTGCGCCGAATGGATCGAAAGCCACGCGTTGCACATCTATTTGTTGCACGCTCCCGACTTCTTAGGCTACGAAAGCGCGATTGCCATGGCATCCGATCCAGAATTGCGCCCAGCCGTAGAAATGGGCTTGCGCATGAAAAAGATCGGAAATCAACTCCTCACCATCATTGGGGGGCGAGAAATCCATCCGCTTTCCCCAACCGTGGGAGGCTTTTACCGCGCGCCCACTAAAAAGGAATTGCAAGCCCTGCGTTCGGAGCTTGAATGGGGCCTAGAGGCTTCCATCAAAACGGTCGCCTGGACCGCGACCCTGGACTTTCCCGATTTCGAACCCGATTACGAACTGGTTTCTCTCTCCCATCCTGACGAATATCCCATGAATGAAGGCCGGGTCATCAGTTCCAAAGGCCTGAATATCCCCGTCGAAGAATTCGAGGAGCACTTTTTAAACGAACATGTCGCCCATTCCAACGCCGTCCATGTTTATCATCGGGACCACGGGAGCTACCATACCGGCCCACTGGCGCGCCTCAACCTGAACCTGGATAAATTGACTCCCCTGGCCAAAAAGGCCCTCGAGGACAGCGGTCACGCCTTCCCATCGAACAATCCCTTCAAAAGCATCGTCGCCCGCGCCGTCGAGGTGGTCCTCGCTTACGAGGAAGCCATTCGCATCATCGATCAATACGTACGCCCCAACCCAAGTCGTATCGAGGCCATCCCGAAAGCGGGTGAGGGCTGCCATATCACCGAAGCCCCTCGTGGCATGCTCTACCATCGCTATCGCCTCGACGACGAAGGTATCATCCAGGCCTGTCGGATCGATGCGCCCACCGCCCAAAATCTCAAGCGGATGGAGGATGACCTGTGGGCATTCGTGCCCCAAATCTTACAATTGCCTCACGAAGAAGCGACGCTTCGCTGCGAACAATTGGTAAGAAATTACGATCCCTGCATTAGTTGCGCCACACACTTCTTGAAATTGAATATCGTGGAGCGTTGAGGCCATTGCAAATCTTGATCCTCGGCATAGGCAACGAGTGGGCGACAGACGACGGCGTTGGCCCCCACATTGTACACCACCTCCAGGGTTGGTGGAATGACCATAGGCAGGAGTTTGGGAATGAGGTCGGGTTCGTCACAGCGACGCAACCCGACCTCAACCTGCTTGATAGAATCGCCGATTGTCATCGGCTGATCGTTATCGACGCCGTGGTGAGCGGTGCGCCTCCCGGCGCCCTGCATCATCACGTATGGGGCGACGAGCTTCTCGACGACCGCGGGGTGGAAAGAGCGTCGTCTCATGGCTTTGGGGTGCGCGAGATGCTCAATATGGCCGCGGTTTTGAATAAGCTCCCGCCCCATGTTGAGCTGTGGGGCGTCGAAATCGCTTCAACCGAACCAGGACTCGGCCTCACTCCAGTTGTCGCCAAGACCGCAGAAAAGCTGAGCCAGCAACTTATCCGCCATCTCACGGACATTCTCGGGGCGTAACACGTACATAGGTGGGACTGAGGACAAGCTGGTATGGGATCACTGTGTGCCTGATGCGTTTAGGATGGCTTTGGCCTTGGGATGGATTAAGCAGCCAGGATTCGATCGATGGCCGCCAACTCCTCTTCGCTAAAGGAAAGATTGTCGAGAGCCCCTACGGCTTCTTCGATATGGCTGACCTTGCTGGCGCCGATAAGTGCGGAGGTCATGGTGTCCCACCGCAACACCCAGGCAATCGCCATCTGCGCCAGGCTTTGCCCGCGGGCTTGCGCCAAGGCATTGAGCTTTTGAACCTTCCTGATGCGGTCCTCGGTCACGCTATCGCCCCAATGAAATTGACCCTGAATCTTGGCCGCTCTGGAATCCTGTGGGATCCCGGCGAGATATTTGTCGGTCAGAATGCCCTGACAAAGGGGCGAAAATCCAATACAGCCGATCCCTTCCTCTGTTAACACATCCAAGAGTCCATCTTCGATCCAGCGATCGAACATGTTATAACGGGGCTGGTGAATAAGCAGGGGTGTGCCCAAATCCCTCAAAATGGCCACGGCTTGGCGCGTTTGTTCGGGATCATACGTAGAGATTCCGATGTACAACGCCCGTCCACTGCGAACAATATAGTCCAAAGCGCCCATCGTTTCTTCCAAGGGGGTGTTGGGATCAAAACGATGGCTGTAAAAAATATCGACATAGTCCAGGCCCATGCGTTTCAAACTTTGATCCAGACTGGCAACAAGGTACTTCCGAGAGCCCCATTCTCCATAGGGCCCAGGCCACATGAGATATCCCGCCTTGGAGGAGATGACCAGCTCATCCCGATAGGGCTTCAAGTCCCTGGCCAAAATCCGCCCGAAATTTTCTTCGGCAGAGCCGGGGGGCGGGCCATAATTATTGGCCAAATCAAAATGGGTGATTCCCAGGTCAAATGCGCGACAGACCATGGCGCGACCGTTTTCCCATGGATCCACCCCGCCGAAATTATACCAGAGCCCCAATGTAATGGCGGGAAGAAGGAGTCCGCTGCGTCCACAGCGGCGATACTGCATGGTATCATAACGTGTGTCTGAAGCCAGATAAGGCGGCATTATCCATCCTTTTTATAGAAGAGGCGAAAATCGTTGTGTGGGTCAGTGTAATGCAATTTGCATGATGACGCAAAAGCCCCAGGATCGCCCCCCTTTCTCCCCGGCTGCCAGTCCTCTCAATCCCTCAACCCAACCATGGTCGCGGGACGCTCGCGACGATGGCATAGCCATGTGCGAACGCCCCGCGTTAATCTGGGCGCGTTGAATGCTCACTACGAGGAGCTATGCTTATTCACACTCGCCACGACAACACATTCAATTCAATGGCAGATCAACACCGGCACAATGGCCTGATGGATGACCTCATCCACCGTGCTGCCGAAGAAAATCTCCAGAAAACGGCTATGACCGTAAGCGCCCATTGCGATCAAAGAAACATCCTCTTCTCGTGCAATCCGTAAGATCGTTTCTGCCGGTTCGCCCTCTTCGAACAACACCTTGGCTGGCACATGATGATCATCGAGCCACTCTTTGGCCTCTGCGAAAATGGCAAGCATATCGGGATGTCCATCATTGACGACGAGAAGAATGAGATCGCGTTGTTGAGAGAGGGCCAACTGAGAGGCGATGGTCAATGCATCTTTGGCGCGATCACTGCCATCATACGCAACCAAGATCGTCAAAATGGGCCGCACTTCCGCCTGGGTGGCCAACACAGGACACCGAGAATGCCGCACCACGGCTTCAAACACAGAACCCAGATGAGGGCCGGCCCAGGCTGCACCCTGCCCATGCCGCCCCAAAACCAGCAAATCCGCATGGCTTGAGGCTTCCAGGATGACATTCACTACCGGACCGATCTCGTACTGAGATTGACAGGGCACGCCAGCAGCATCGCATCGCTGCATGGCCTCTGAAAGGGTTTTCTCACCAAAGCGAGCGATCATCTCCCCGATGATCAGGGCCATTTCTGTTCGCTTTTCATCACCTGCAGGCAGGGGTTCATCGGGCGGGGCGGCTGTCCAATAGGGCGCTTCGATAATTCGCGAATCCGCTACAAAAAGCACATGAATCGACGCTTCTTCCTCTCGGGCAAATTCAATGGCCTGTTCCAATGCGACCCAGGCGTCTTCCGACCCGTCGATGGGCACCAAGATATGTTTGAACATGGGTTTGCCTCCATGATAGATCCCAATAAAAGTTGAGGAAAGCGATCGTTGGTCGGCAATGCCTGTCGCCAACGATGCATTTGCTATATTGTGTTCATAGTATGTCACGCCCCACAGCGCTTTGCAGTGACTTACGTCACATCGGTTCCTGACAGATGGGCTATTGAGGCCAACTTCCCCCGGTCTCGGATCAAGATTCCCTGACGCGTGCGCGTCACCAGTCCTTCTTTTTCGAGATGACGGAAAGCCCGGCTAACCACTTCGCGGGCCGTGCCCAACAGATGTGCTATCTCACTCTGGGAAAGCCCCAAGGCCAGCAAGATGCCATCAGGCGTCCGCTGCCCCTCACTATCTGAAGAGACCAGAAGAAGGCGCGCCAGACGGGTGGTGACGTCGGTCAACGCCAGATCACTGGCGATACGGGCAATGCGTCGCGTTGCCAGGCTCAACTGCATGGTTAGTGCGCGGTATAATGAGGGATAACGCCGGGCCATGTGTTGGACATGGTCGAGGGGCGCTACATAGACCCTGGCATCGGAAAGGGCGCTGGCCGAGACGATATGGGGTTTGTCATCAAAGAGTGGAGGCAAATCGAAGACTTGTCGCGCGCGAGGGATAAAGAATGTAAACTCTCGGCCTTGATCTGAGGTTTTGAACAAGCGCACACGCCCCGCCGCCACAATAAAAAAGCGAGACGCCTCCTCACCTTCCAGAAATAACATTTCGTTGCGAGCAAACACCCGCGCATGAAACCCCGCCATGACCTCTTGCAAGGCGTCGTCTGGGAGGGCAGCAAAGATGGAAATGCTACGGAAAAAACGGAGTTGGTGCAAATTCATTGGAACATTGTATCCTATTGGCAGGTCACCGCCAAGGTTGTGACTACAGTCACTGCGAATGCAAAAATAGCTCGCTATACTTAAAGACGCAGTTATCTTTGCATGGAGGAGGAAAGATGCCTGGCAAACGACAACATCAGCTGATCTTCGATGCTGTGCTGTTAGGTGTAGTTGGCGCACTTGGCGCGCAGGTCTTTATGTGGCTCTTGCATTGGGCGCAAACCATTTTTCTTGGATTTGCCCAGTATCATCCCCCGGGATTGCCCGAAGAGGGAGGCGTTCTCAAGGAAATCATCGGGCCCCACGGGTTGTGGTATATTCCCATCATTACGACGATCGGCGGGCTGATTTCGGGTCTACTGGTTTATTCCTTCGCGCCCGAAGCCGAGGGACACGGCACCGATACTGCCGTCAAAGCCTATCATTTTGCTGGCGGTTTTATTCGCGCCCGCGTCTCCCCATTGAAGGCGGTCGCCTCAGCCATCACCATCGGCTCAGGAGGCGCAGCCGGAAGAGAAGGGCCAACAGCGTTGATCAGCGCCGGCATCGGATCGATCTACGCCACAGTGTTTCATCGCCCCGAAGAGGAGCGCCGGTTACTGGTGCTTATGGGCATGGCCGCGGGCCTGGCGGCCATCTTTCGCTCGCCTGTAGGCACGGCGTTTTTCGCCATCGAGGTGCTTTACGCAGGCATGGAATTCGAGGCTTTTGCGCTTCTTTATGTCATGCTTGCTTCCATCGTCGCGTACACCATCAATGGCCTGTTTGTAGGATTCGATCCGCTATTTTCTGTACCCGCTATGGGTATGCCCGCTTTTAGTGATTATTTTTGGTACATCTTGCTGGGATTGGTCGCTGGCGTCGTTGCCTCCATGCTCCCTTCCATTTTCTACTACACCCGCGATGCATTCCACGCCATCCCCATCCCCCCTCACATTAAGCCCGCCATCGGCGGATTATTGCTTGGTTTGATGGCGCTTGCCCTCCCCCAGGTGCTGGGAGGAGGTTATGGCTGGATTCAACTGGCCATCAATGGCAACTTGGCGTTGTCCACCATGGCCATTCTTATTTTTGCCAAGATGTTCGCTATGGCGCTCACGGTTTCTTCTGGCGGCTCGGGAGGCGTGTTTGCGCCAGGCTTGTATGTGGGTGCAATGTTAGGCGGAAGCATGGCCGCATTTTTTCACCTGCCAACAGCGGCGTTTGTCGTCGTGGGCATGGCCGCGGTGTTTGCTGGCGCGGCTCGAGTCCCCATGGCCACCTTGCTGATGGTCACAGAAATGACAGGGGGCTATCATCTTCTGGTCGCCGCGGCCCTGGCTGTTTCCATCAGCTATATTTTGGAGGTGTTATTGACGTCGAGGTTAAAATACAAGAGTTTGTACGAAGCCCAGGTGCCCGGACGCGAGGATTCACCCGCTCATCATGGCGATTATCTCAAAGCCGCCATCCACATCCTCAAGAATCACAACATCACCCTTTCGGCCGACGAAGAGCATGTCGATCTGGAACGTTTGCTGGACACTGGCGTGCCCATTGATCTGGCCGATGATATGCAAATTCGACTGACCCGCTTGCCCGATAAGAGCCCTATGGCCAATCAACCCGTGCGCGAGCTCATGAATCTCTTGCCCGATGACCTGGTCACAGAAGTCCGGGTGGTGGCCATCATCCGCGATGGTCATGCGCTGGTGCCCTATGGCGATCTGATTATGAAGCCCGGAGACCGGGTTTTAATCATCGCCCCAGCGCGGGCATGGGAGCGCTTGCAACGCTTCTTCTTGCTCGACCATGCCGAATCCACCTCGGCTTCACCATAAGCACCCCAACCAAGGAGCGCATTCCATGAATTGGAGCCAATATGCCGTGATCATCACCGGGCTCTTCGCCATCCTCAATCCCATCGGCGCCATCCCCGTTTTCCTGGACCTGACCACTGACCAGGATGAATCGGAAAGGAAACGCACCGCAATGATCACATCCATTGCCGTCGCCCTGATTCTCATGTTGTCCGCCTGGCTAGGCGATAGCATCCTCTCCTTCTTCGGAATCAGCATCGATGCCTTTCGCGTTGGAGGAGGCATTTTGATTTTGCTTATGGCAGTGGATATGATGCACGCCCGTCCAAGCCGAGCCAAGCGAACCGATGAAGAACATGAAGAAGCGCAAGATAAGGATTCGGTCGCGATTGTGCCTCTGGCTATTCCCCTGTTGGCTGGCCCCGGAGCCATCAGCACGGTCATTCTGGACGCGCACACCCTCGGCGGCGTGACAGAGCGGATCGTCCTCACCCTGATCATCGTGGGCATGGCGGGGACGGTATGGCTGGCTCTGTATCTGGCTACGCCCATCAGCGCCTGGCTGGGGAAAACCGGCAAAAACATTCTGGTCCGCCTGATGGGGCTTATTCTGATGGCCATCGCCGTTGAGTTTATAGTGACGGGCACCAAAGCAATGTGGGGATAATCATCATGGCTGAACCGGATGTGCCATCCAGCGAGCAGCCAGTAGCAAGTCGCAGGAGACATAGGTGGCGGATGACATGTCAATGTACCCAGTCCCAGCTACCGTCTGTTCCTGGGGCATTGCCACCTCCATGTTCGATTCTCTGTATCAGCGGGCGCCCGCCCGTAACATGAGCTCCTAAATAAACGCCATCACTCATATGAACGCATCCCTGCTGAAACGATACTTTCCCATCCTACAATGGCTGCCGAACTATCATCGCGAGTGGTTAAGGGCAGACCTTATTGCGGGTTTAACGGTATGGATGGTCATGGTTCCTGAAGCCATGGCTTATGCCGGCATCGCCAACGTTCCGCCCCTCATGGGGTTGTACACCGTGCCTTTGCCGTTATTTTTCTACGCCCTGTTAGGAAGCTCCCGTCTTATGGTGGTCGGCCCTGACTCGGCCACTGCGCTCATTTCAGCCAGTGTTGTGGGAGGCTTAGCTGGGGCTGGCAGCGCGCAGTTCTTGACGCTTACATCGGCCCTGGCCATTGCGGTCGGGGTTTTCTTTTTGGCGTTCGGGTTATTGAAAATGGGATGGATTGCCAGTTTCATTTCAGAACCTGTCATGACCGGATTTCTGGAAGGAATCGTCCTGGTGACCATTTTGGGACAGGTGCCATCACTGTTGGGGATTTCTGAAAAGAGCGGTCAATTTTTCGTCAAGGTCTGGCGTCTTCTTCTGGAGTTCCCAAACATGGGATGGCTGGTGCCCACCATTGGGTTGAGTAGTTTGGGATTGCTCTTCCTTCTCAAACGATTTGCGTCGCGATTGCCTGCAGGTTTACTCACCGTCACCATCGCCATTGTTGTGGTGACAGGGTTGGGGCTAGCGGACCATGGCGTACAAGTAGTGGGCGCCCTGGGAACGCATCTTCCGGCAATGCGCCTGCCCGACGTCTCGCTATCACAGTATCTTGCTCTTATCCCCGGTGCGCTCGCGATTGTGCTTCTTGGATACATC
>WFTO01000314.1 GCA_015485435.1 Anaerolineae bacterium
GCCAGGGGGTGTTTCTGGCCACAAGTTCATCCAACATGGCCTTTGTTTCGGCTTCATTCGCGCCATCAAGCCGATGGACATCACACCCTGCGGCCCGTAATTGCGCTTCCGCCTCTCCAGTGACTCCCGCCGATCCCCCTACAATGATCACATGTTGCGCCTGCATGGCGTCATGTACCGAAAAGCCTGTGGTAGGCCGAAAATGTGCGATGTAGTTTTGGGCGTTTTGCCAATCTGCCTGAGCCCAACTCGCCCCATGGTCCCAAAACAACAAATAATACAAAATCGGCTTTCCAGAACGATAACGCATGATTCGCTGATGAAGTTCATTCTTCCACTGAACGCCGCGCATCCATTGATCGCCAGGACACATGGTGGGGCTTACTTCTTTGTGCCCCACCACATTGGCGATTTCCGGCACATTGAGCTCTGTCATCAACCAGGCGACCAAGCGGGCGGTTGCGTCCATTTGCGCCGGTGTTGGCAGCTGATCTTCTGGAGCCTGAACATTCCCCTGGTAATCTTTAATCAAAAAACGCCCAATCAAACTAATGCCCAAACAATAGTTATTGGCTGCGCCAACATGATAGGATCTCGTCTCGTGACGTTGCGTCCAGTAAATGACGCCGTCAGGAGCAATCACATAATGATATCCGATTCCGGGCCACGGGTCTTTGTTCGGCCGGGTGCCATAGACATGATAGCGAGCTATTTGTTCGACTGTAACGCTTTTGGCGGTGTCTGTATGATGAATGACGATCTTACGAATGGGCTCTGTGCGATTCTGATATGGCGGCAGCGATGGATGGTGAGGGAGCGTATCGACTACATCGATGATGTTGGGGCGTTTGGGGCCAGCATTGGCGCATTGGTCCAACAGCGTTTGCAAAGATGCAATCTCATGTTCCTGCTCCTTGACCGTGGCTTCGAGTTCACTAATTTGTTGTTGCAGAGGGCCAATCTGGTCAACCTGAGCCTGCAGACGGGCCACCTCTACCTGTAAGTCCGCCACTTGTTGTCGAAGCTTGGCCACCTCTTCCGAATCCTTGCAGTTCGCGGCCTGGTCTAATCGATTTTGGATATCGGCAAGCAGCTTGTCTTTCCACCGAATGCCTTCGGTCCACTGATCGCCTGGTGAGACGACATGCTCCCCCAACTCACTACGGCCAAAAAGAATCTGCGTGACTATGGAGCCAAGTTGTTGTTCGCTGATCAACCAGGCAATGAGTTCCGCGACAGCTTTCCGTTGCCCCTCCGCGGGCTCGACATCTCTACGCTTTCGGAAATCGCCGGCCAAAGCCACAGCGATGCTGTCGGCATTGATCTTTTTATTGATGCTACTACCAACGTTCTGTTGCACAATCCGACTCAGGGGCTGGGTTTGATAGATGCTTCCATCTCCTGTTACCAAAAAATGATAGGGTAGCCCCGGTTTCTTCTGATCAACCGCCTGTTGCGCCAACTCCTGAGGGGACGTCATGGGATCGGAGCTTGTATGATGAAGAACCAGCCGACGGATTTCCGTCACGTCACGGGTGGGCCAACGTTGGCTAGGATGTTGTGGAAGCTCCGTCATGATATCATGAATGACGGGACGCGGAATGACACCAGGGGGAATCACGGGAACGATTTTCGAGAGTTCTTGTTCCATCACTCGAATCTGCGATTCCAAATCATCCAACGTCTCACGCAGCGCATTCACCCCTTCCAGAGCTGGGCGAGCGCTGTCCAAAGTCTCCTTTTCTTGCTCCAAAGAGGCGCTTAAAGTGCGCGCAGCGTCAATCTCTCCCTGGATGCTTCGCTTTTCCTGTTCCAACGCTTCCAATCGTCGCCAATACTCGCTGAGATCGGGAGGCTGTCCTCCCTCCAGCCCGGTCCATTTCAATCCCAAAGCCAACGCTTCTCCAAAATCTTCAATAACGCCTTGCTTGCCCTCGATATACCATTTGTCATCTTTGGACCAACGATACAGGATAAGAGAACGAATTTTTTGAGTATGGGTTCTGTTCCACCGGTCAATCTCTTGATAGGCCCGCTTAACCCAGCCGGTATTCTCATTGCGCCATGGAATGTCTCCCTGATCCGTTTCTGTAATGAACACCGGAAGATGCTGCATATTTTCTGGGATCGCGTGCATAAAATCTTGGTAGGCCCGAAAATGCCAGTGATAGGCATCAAAAGGAGGTGCCATACGCACATCAGACTCGATGAAATCTGGATTATCGCCATGGGTATAGGTGTGGATAGTGATGCCATCGCACTGATTGGGACCGATGAGACGTAACATATCCGCAAAATACAGCACCCAATCTCCCTGCTCATTGCCCGGATAAGGAGTGAGGGTGTTCCATGGCGCCACGGCGGCCACGAGCACCAAATCATCTTCATGCCCAGGAACAGCGTGGATGGCCGCACGGATTTTTTTGTAAGCTTTGGCGTATCTTTCCGGTGTAATAGGTTCTCCGCGGGTGCTAGGATGAATGGGTTTTGGCGGGTTTGCGTTCCAATCCCAACGGGCTCCTGGCCATTCGATAGGATGATTGGGCTCATTGCCAACGATCCATATGCGTGCACCACTACTCGCCTGAACAAAATTCGCACATCGCTGGGCAAAAGCGTCATAATCCCGTTCGAAAGGCAACGTGCCAACGGGCGAATAACCATTGTTCAACCGCACCATCACCCCCAAGCCCTGATTAGAAAGCGCGCTAAAATTCTGACCAGACCGATCATTGGGATTGCTGCCGAGAGCTGTGGTGATCACAACCCACCCCGGAATCCCCCGTTCCAACATAATGCGCTCGCCACCTGCATCATGCAACCCATACAAATATTCACTATCGAACAAAGGCCGAGCCATACAAACCTCCAAAGGGCATGAAACCAACGAAAAACCTCCGAGTCAACGTCCACACGACCCCGCAACATCTCATCCACGCTTGATGAAGTCATTCGCTAGGGTCGTTCGTCACGGAGGTATCATGAAACCAGGGAACGACACAATTGAGCAGATCAGGCCCAAACGTCATCCTTGCCTTCCCAGCTATTTTATGCTGCTTTTTCGTTTTCGTCCAGTCATTGCCAGGCTTCATTTTCATTTCTCCCTGACCTCCGGTACAATTCTCACACCTTGATCTTCTTCCACTCAACCACAGGAGGCGCATCATGTCCATCAAGCAATTCACCCTGGACCTTTCAGAACTCCAATTCGTCTTCCATGACCTTTCCAGACCTGAAAGCATCATCGCAGAAAAAAATGGCGTTTTATGGACGTCAGACAATCGAGGAGGAGTCACTCGCATCGATCCCGACGGTTCCATCCAAACCATTGGCAAAATCGGCGGAGACACCAATGGCCTGGCCATGGATCGAGAAGGAAACCTCTATATCGCCCACATCGAACATGGCAAAGTGTATAAAATGGATAAGGAGGGACATCACGACATCATTTTAGAGGAGATCGAGGGACAACCGTTGGGTGCGGTCAATTTTGTGTTCATCGATAGCCAAGATCGTTTATGGATTTCGGTGTCCACCCGATCGATTCCTTGGTTTATCGCCGCAGCAGCCCCACGCCCCGACGGTTATATCATCCTCATTGATGAAAAAGGACCACGTATTGTCGCCGATGGCATTTATTTCACGAATGAAGTTCGTATGGATGCAGAAGAGCAATTCCTCTACGCGTCTGAAACCATGGGGAACCGCGTGCTCCGGTATCCTGTCAAGAAGGATGGAAGTTTGGGTGAGGCGGAAGTGTTTGGTCCCAGCGATTTTGGCCTGGGGGGGTATCCTGATGGCATCACATTCGATGCAGAAGGCAACCTCTGGGTCACACACATCATCCGCAATGGCCTTGGCGTAATCACGCCCGATGGGGACTATCATGTCGTGTTCGAGGACCCCAATTTGCCCGCCATTGAACAGGCAGTTCAGCTCATTGAACAAAACGCACTGACGCCCGAAGCCATGTTCGCTTGCGTGGGACCAACCATCCAGTTCCCAACCAGTCTCACATTCGCCGGGCCTGACCTAAAAACAGTTTATATCGGCTCGCTGGCCATGCCCCACCTTGTCTCCTTCCGATCTCCTGTTGCGGGTTTGCCCCTACGACACTGGCAATAATCATTCATTCCAACGAAGGGAAACCCTGTCATGATGGTTGTCAACACCCTCGAAACCCCTCGGCTCTTACTCCGTCCCTTTCACGCATCCGACATCCCCGACATCGTCCAATTACTACAAGATCCCGACATCGCCAAAACCACACTGAATATCCCCTATCCCTATTCCGAAGAAGATGCTCGCGCCTGGCTGGATATTCAGGAAAAGGAAAGAAAGACGGGAACCGGTTACACCTTCGCGATCTTGCGCAAAGAAGATCAGCGATTGATAGGAGCCATTGACATCCGCCCAGATTTACACAACTGGCGAGCCGAGATCGGTTATTGGATCGGAAAACCTTTCTGGGGGCGGGGCTATGCCACCGAAGCAGCGCAAGCCATCATCCGCTTCGGTTTCGAGGAGTTGAGCCTCAACCGAATCTACGCCACTCACTTTGCCGACAACCCAGCTTCCGGCCGAGTGATGCAGAAAGTTGGCATGATCTATGAAGGCACCCTGCGACAATACACCTTCAAAAACCATCGTTTTCAAGATCATGCCTTGTATGCTATTCTGCGCGAAGACTGGGAGCGATCCAACTTGTAAACGCCCGTCAATCGGATTCCCTCTACACAAATCGAGCCCAAGGTTCAAAGATGCAGTCAGTGGACCTTGGGCTCGAACGCGATAGCAATGGTCAAAACTCAACTGGCGCCGTCTTGATCTCGCTTTTCAGGACGAAGATGGGGAAATAAAATCACCTCGCGGATATTATCTTGATCGGTCAAAAGCATGGTGAACCGGTCGATGCCCATGCCAAACCCACCAGCCGGCGGCATGCCATAGCTTAGCGCGTTAATGTAATCCATATCCACAGGCGTCGCTTCCTTATCGCCCGCCTCCAACGCTCTACCTTGCGCTAAAAACCGCTCCAGCTGATCGAGAGGATCGTTGAGTTCACTAAACGCATTGCATATCTCCATGCCAGCCACAAATCCCTCAAAGCGTTCGACAATATCTTTTGTGCCTGGTTTGCGTTTCGCCAGCGGCGAGACGTCAAGGGGATAATCGATCAAGAAGGTAGGCTGAATCAAATTAGGCTCCACAAAATGGCTAAGAAGTTTGTCGATCAGTTTGCCGCGACTGGCTTCGCTGGGGGCGTCCATGCCCTTTTCTCGCATGGCCATGCGCAAACTCTCGGCATCTGGAAACTGATCGTAGTCAATGCCCGAAGCCTCTAAGATGGCTTGGCGCAGCGGGATGCGAGGCCAGGGGGGCGTGAAATCGATGTCATGCCCTTGCCATGTGATCTTCAACCCCCCGGTTACCCTTTCAACCACATACGCTAGCATCTCTTCGGTCCGTCTCATCACACCATGATAATCGGTATAAGCCTCGTAAAACTCCAGCTGCGTGAATTCAGGATTATGTTTACGACTGATGCCCTCATTACGGAAATCGCGACCAATTTCGTAAACGCGATCATAGCCTCCCACCAAAAGGCGCTTCAGGTAAAGCTCAAAGCTGATACGCAAATAAAGCTTCTGGTGCAAATAGTTATGATACGTGACAAACGGCTCCGCGGCCGCGCCCCCATAAACCGGCTGGAGGATAGGCGTTTCCACCTCTAGAAACCCCTCGCCATCAAGATATTCTCGCAACGCCCGCACGATTTTCGCTCTGACGCGAAATCGTTCACGCACATCGGGATTGGCAAGCAAATCGAGATAACGTTGACGTTGCCGCAATTCTGGATCGGACAACCCATGCCATTTGGCGGGAAGAGGCTTCAGGGCCTTCGCCAGCAGGGTGATCTCTTCGACCAAACAGGTCACTTCGCCCGTACGGGTGAGGGTCATCTTCCCCTTCACGCCGATGAAGTCGCCCAGGTCAAGGTCTTTCTTAAAAAATTGATTGTATGGCTCCGCGCCCAATACATCGCGCCGAACCATGATTTGCAGGCGACCGGTGCCATCGTCGATATGCGCAAACGATAGTTTGCCCATCACGCGACGGGAAATCATCCGTCCTACTAAGGCCACCCTCTCTTCCTCATCCAATTGCTGCTGTTGAAATAGCTCCCGCACCTGCGAGATGGTATGCGTTCGTTCTACTCTGGGCGGATAAGGGTCCACACCCGACGAGCGCAGTCGAGCTAATTTTTCCCGGCGTATGCGTTCTTGATCGAGCAGATCTTGTTCAGTGGGGGGGAGGGAAGGTTGTGAAGACATTGGGATTTCGTCTCAACGAATCAATGAGGAAAAGGGATATCAATCAATGGCGACAATCTCGAACGTGACCTTTCCGCCGGGCGTTTGAACGATCACCACATCGCCGACCCTCTTGCCCATCAATGCCCGGCCGATGGGAGATTCATTGGATATCTTTCCATCGCCGGGCGAGGCTTCGGCAGAGCCAACAATGGTGTAACGCTCTTCGTCACCGAACTCTTTGTCAACAATCGTCACGGTGCGACCAAGACGAACGACATCCGCGGGCCCGTCATCCGGCTCGATGATGACCGCGTACTTCAGCTTTTGCTGCAGTTCCATGATACGGCCTTCGTTCATGCCAGCCTGGTATTTGGCCTCATCATAACCCGCGTTTTCAGAAAGATCACCTTCCTTGCGCGCGGCTTCGATCTGCTTGGCAATTTCTGGACGGCGCACATTGATGCGCCAATCAAGCTCTTCTTGCAGTTTTTTCAATCCTTCAGGCGTCAGATAAACAACCTTCTCTTTGTCTGTTGACATAGCAATACTCCAGGTGACTTCCTGCAGGAAACTCAGTTCGACAGGACACACAAAACATGAGAGCAATGGGAATGATTGCTCCACAAAAAAAGAACTGAGACGCAGCCCAGTTCTTGGCAACTTGTGAGGGTGAGCATTCATTATACAAAAAGAATCCTGATGAAGCAAAACCCCTCGGATATCCCTCATCAATGTGTACCTGTTTTATACGTCTTTGATTTGTCGCATGTATCCAACCACGTTATCATCCGACACTCCCCTAAAACCCACACATCCCTATTCCGATTCTATGGTAGAATAGCCCATGATGAAGTCCATTCTCAGTCTCCTCATTCCAATTTTTGTTTTTTTGTGGCTGGCCGCGGGAGTGCAAGGGGCGCCCAATAGACCACCTGAAACGCCTAAGCCAGACGCCTCCCCCCTGTCATCGAATCTGCGCGCCCTGGCCCTTTCTCAACCACTTACTCCCGAGCAAGAGACCCTTGCCAAAAGTCTTGGCGTGTGGGCGGGGCCTGAACAGGTTCGCGCCATCCTCGAAACCGATCGAAAAATCAGCCTTCCCCAATTTGTAACGCCAGAAATCCAGGAAGGGCGCCGTTACCAAATTCATCTCCCGCGCACGTCTCTCAACGCACTGGCAAAACTGCCTGGCGTCCTGCGCATCCGTCCGCCTTTACCCCATACCGAAAGCCTGGTCTTCAACGAAGGACTGGCGCCCGGCGGTTTTTTCCCCTGGCTTAATTCCAATTGGAATGGTCAGGGCGTCCATATAGCCGTCATCGATTTGGGATTTGCCGGGTGGCGCGACCTCAGCGCTGCGGGCGAACTGCCAACCTTTGTGGGAACGCGTAACTTCCGGGCCGATGGTCTCTTCGAAAGCACCGGACACGGATCCGCGGTTGCCGAAATCATCTATGACGCCGCCCCCAAAGCCTCTCTATCCCTGTTCGCCATCAACACCGAATTGGAGTTAAGTCAGGCGGTGGATGAAGCCATTCGTCAACACGTAGACATCATCGTCCATTCAATCAGCTGGTTTAACACAGGACCGGGCGACGGCACGGGCTTGCTCGCAGAGATTGTGCGCAAAGCGGATGCGGCTGGGATTGTTTGGATAGCCGCTGCAGGCAATCAGGCGCAACGATACTATGAAGGATATTTTACACCATCTTCCACAAACCCCTCCCGGCATCTCTTTGCAGACAATGACGAAGGCAATGATGTAACATTGCAGCAAGGGCAACAGATATGCGGCATGTTAAGTTGGGATGCCTGGCCCGTCACCGACGATGACTATGACCTTTACTTGTATCGAGACAATCAATGGGTCATGCGATCCGATGATGTCCAAAATGGTTTTCAACCTCCCACCGAAGCCCTTTGCTACACCGCCGATACGACCGACACATACAGCTTTGTCATCATCCACTACTCACAAAACTACGCGCCCGTACGCATGCGCCTCTTCGTTACCGGAGCCAACTTACAATATGCGACCCCGGCAGGCTCCTTAGTGCAACCAGCTGACGCACCCGAAGCCTTGGCTGTCGGGGCCCTTTTCTGGATGTCGCCTTATCCCCTTGAACCATTCAGCAGCCTGGGCCCCACAACGGATGGTCGCATCAAACCCGATCTTACAGCATATGACGGTCTCAGCACCGTCACCTATGGACGCAGCAATGGCGTTTCCTTTGAGCAGGGTGGTGCAGGCTTCTTTGGGACCTCTGCCAGCGCCCCTCTGGTCGCTGGTGCGGCAGCCCTTGTCAAACAACGCTTCCCACAGTGGACCACCACAGACATTCGCGACTTTCTCAAAGATTGGGCTATCGATATGGGCGCCCCTGGCCCCGACGCCCAATTTGGCGCAGGTCGGCTGCACTTGCCCGCATCTCAGCCGACGATCACCCCTTCAGTCACTGTCTCTTATACACATCTGACGC
>WFTO01000315.1 GCA_015485435.1 Anaerolineae bacterium
GTTTTACATTGAGCCCGCCACGTTGGAGATGACCTTTTCGGGGTTAAAAAACTACGACTGGTTGTTGCGCAAACCGTTGTTTTGGCAATCGGTCATGCGCTCCTTCATCTGGGTAATCAGCACCACGGTCGTGCAGTTCATTTTGGGGATTGGCATTGCCCTGCTTCTGCATCAGGAGTTGCGGGGTCGAAATATCGCCCGAGGCCTGGTGCTCTTCCCCTACCTCGTCCCGGCTATCGTCCTTTCCCTCACCTGGCGTTTTATTCTGGACCCAACCATGGGGGTCTTCAACCAGATGCTGATGGACCTGGGCCTGATCGATCGCCCAATCGCCTTCCTTTCACAGCCTCATACCGCGCTCTTATTTGTGATCATCGCTGGCATCTGGAAATACACCCCTTTTGTCGTGCTGATGACTCTGGCCCGGTTACAGGTTATCCCCGTAGAGCTCGAGGAAGCGGCCCGTCTCGATGGCGCCAACTCCTGGCAGCTGTTCCGGCATATCACCTTGCCCTGGCTGGCTCCGGTGATCATCGTTACCCTGCTTTTGCGTACCATCTGGACATTCCGCCAATTCGATATCGTTTATCTGTTTGTGTTTGGCGGTCCGCTCTTCGGCACAACGACGCTGCCTGTCCTGGTTCATTATCTCGCTTTTGACGCCCAGCAGATCGGCGCGGCGGCAGCCAGCGCCACCCTCATGCTGATTATGTTGTTGGTCATGTCTTGGGGCTATTTCTCGCTATACACCAAGGCAGAAGAGAAGCTCTCGTAGTCAATACGTCTCACGCAAATCCGCAAGGAGATCAATGCGAGAAAAATTAAGGAAAGATAGGTTCACAGGTGGCAAGTGGCAGGTGGCAGGTAGCACCGCGTACGTTGACCTGCCACCTGCGACCTGGCACTTGCGATACTCATCTTCTTCGGTATCCGTGCCCCCTGATGTCTGTTATGCTCTTTCGCATCGGTGCATGCCCAATCACGTGTCATGATGCGTACCATGACAAGCCCCGGCACGAGCATCAACATAAAACAGCTGCAATGTTCATGACCGCCCCTCGCCCCCAGATGATTCCCTGGGAGCATTCTCAATTCCTGCTTTATAATGTAGCATGATGATTATTCGGCGCGCGTTTTCTCAAGAACGTATCCTGCTCTGGTTGTCGTGCATGCTGACGTTACTGTTTCTTTTGGCATGCACCGCGCCCGAAACGCCTGCGCCAACGCCTACGACACCGCCAGAACCCACCATCGACGGACCTGTCGTCATCCCGTTCTTCACCACGGAATCGGATCCCAAACAGATTCAAGTACTGCAAGAGCTCATTGCAGAATACCAGAATCTGAATCCCGATATCGAGATCGACATCATCCTCGCCTCGCCCGCTTCCCGGGAACGACGTCTGTTGACCGCCCTGGCGTCGGGCGCGGACTTGGGCATTTTCGAGATCGAGCCCACCTTAATGACCGAGTGGGCCGATTCAGGCTACCTTCTCCCATTGGATGATGTGGTCGTGGACATAGGTGAGGATGATTACGTGGCTGGGAGTCTGTTCCGGCATGGGGGACAGGTGTACGCCATCCCCTATGCTACGAGCGTCTATGGGCTGTGGGTGAGAACCGACCTGCTTGCCAGGGAAGGGCTTTCGTTACCCAAGGATTACGATGCATTCTACCGGGCGATTCAACAATTGACGCACAACGAGGTCTACGGCATAGCGCTTCCCGGTGGGCAGAACATAGCCTCGGTCAACTATTTTTCGATCTTCTTGTGGCAAAATGGCGGCGATTACTTTACATGTGATGGAGAACTGGCATTCGATAGTCCTCAGGCCCTGAATGCTGTTGAAAAATGGGCTGCGGTGACTCGGTACGCGCCACCAGGATTCACTGTTTGGGGATATCGGGAACAGATCGACGCCTTCTTACGGGGGCGAGTGGCCATGGCCATTTATGCGGGCAGACTCGGGGTCACCATGGCGGAACAGGCTCCTGAGTTAGAAGAGCGGGTGGCATTGATCTTCCCGCCCTTGGGGCCCGAACAGGTGACCCTGGGGGTATGGAGTCGATTTGCCATAGCCGCTGGCACCAGGTATAAGAAAGAGGCCAAAGCGTTCTTGAAATGGCTACTTCAAGGGGACCGATTGCTGCGTTATACCGCAACCGTGCCCGGACACATGATCCCCCCACTTCATTCCGTTCAACCCAAACTGTTGGCCATGGACGACCCTTACGTGATGCGGCACGCCGACTGGATTCAGCAATTCCAGCAATGGGTGCCGCGCACGAATCACCCGGCCATGAACATGGGATCGATGACTGAGCACGGGTTTATCAGGTCATCGACGGCGCCTCCATGGGCGCCCGAGGTGTTCGGCGTTGGCGGCGTGGTGGATACGATGTTGCAAGAAATTTCATTGGGACAAGCGCCCCCAGATCAGGCCTGGCGATCAGCTGTAGATCGCATGGATGAGGTCATCGAAAATTGGAAGAGCCAACATCCTGAATGGCGGCCGCCTCCTTGTCCATCAGATCGGCGCTAGAACGAAACACATTCCGGTTTCGGTGTCGGTGAAGAAGATGGTTTGTGACAAAGGAAAAATCGCAGGTGCAAAACTTGAAAAGATCACAAGCTTTTGATATACTTTCTCTGCTGTTGGGGGATAGTTTAATCGGCAGAACGGGTGACTCTGGATCACTTAGTCGGGGTTCGAATCCCTGTCCCCCAGCCTCAGACCGGCCCTCCTCGTGAGGGTCGGTTTTGCGTGAGGGACTGTGCTACAATCAACAACCCATGTCAACGTAACCACGTAAGAAGGCGACTTGATGCTCCTAATGCGCTGAATGGTCCTTCTCTTCGCGCCATTAACGTCACGGAACAAATGTAGACATAAGCAGTGACCCGACAACAAGAAAGGAGGGACTCGCTATGTCATTGCGTTTGATTACAGGTCTGTTTGTGTTCCTGCTCAGTCTGGTCTGGTGGAGCCTGGTCTGCGCCTGCCAACCCGCCGACTTTGCTCAACCGGCTTTATCCAACCAGGCGACTCATCCCAAAGCATCTGTATGGACCTTCTCCCCCTGGCAGCGATCCAATCCCGGCGCGGGCGGCTGGTTCAACGTCGTCAAGGCCGGGCCCGATGGCATGATCCTGGCCGCCAGCGACCTCAGCGGCTTCTACCGTTCGCAGGACCGGGGGGCGACCTGGGATGTCATCGGCGCGGCCCAGGGCCTGAAAACCACCCACGCCAGCAGCATCGGCTTCCATCCCACCGATCCCGATATTATCCTGCTGGGGACGGAAGAAGGCATTTACTTCAGCGACAACCGCGGGGACAGCGTGCAGCAGGTCCTGGCCGATGGTTACATCACCGACCTGGCGCTTTCGCCCGATGATCCCAGCGTGGGCTATGCCGCCTATCATTCGGTCTGGGACCTAGCCGATGGGCAGGTGTACAAGACGACGGATGGAGGACTCACCTGGTCGCAGGTCAGCGTCGATCTGCCCAACGGCCTGCGCATCCTCAAACTGGTCCTCGATCCGCACGACGCGAACATCCTCTACCTCTTCTCTGGCGAGGGACTCTTTGCCACCGGCCCCGCGCACGCGTTCCGCAGCCTCGACGGCGGTGTGCACTGGACGCGCATCGCCTCGGGTTTGGGCAACGTCATGGACGTGGCCGTCTCGCCCGACATCGCGGGCCGGGTTTATCTCACCACCTACGATTCGGATCCGGACGGGCCGGGCTATCTCTACCGCAGCGATGACGATGGCAGCGCCTGGACGCAACTTTCCCATCGCAGCGGGCGCATCTGGCTGCAACCGGGTGAAACCAACACCATCCGTCTCATCTATCCCAACATCCAGTATCCCTGGGATGACCGCAACGGCGTCTGGGAAAGTACGGATGGCGGGGTCACTTGGACTCAGGTCAGCAGTGTGGCTGACTGGAATCCAGGATGGACCGACGCCTATTGGGCCTTCAACCCCGACGTGCGCGCCATCGGCGACGACCTTTCCGATCCCGATTGGATTCATTGGGGAACCAGCCAGTTCATCTTCGCCTCCGACGACCGCGGGCGCACTGTCTTCCAAAACTACACCAACGAAGTCGCACCCGATCAGTGGCAGTCGCGCGGGGTGGACAACGTGGTCATGTTCCAACTGGCCATCAGTGAAAGTGAACCTCAGCACATTTACACCGGGTTCTTCGACATGGGTTGCTGGCACAGCCCGGACGGAGGCGCATCGTGGATGAATTGCAACGATTACGATGCTTCCGGCGATTGGGAAGGCAGCGGCGGCAATGTGACCGCACTGGCCGTGGACCCCGCCCGAGATGGCGTCGTGTGGATGGCGGAAGCGCCCGACGTGGATGCCGCGGGAACCCTCTTGCGCAGCAGCGATTACGGCGCCACCTGGGCCGCGGGCAGCGGCCTGCCTTCCGCGCCGTTCACGGGCCTTTCCGTAGATTCCACCAGCCCCGTCAACCAGCGCACGCTCTTCCTCACCGCGGATGGCGACGTCTATCGCAGCGTGGACGACGGTGTCACCTGGAGCAAGGTATTCGATTGCAATGGCTGTCGGGTGACCGCGGTGGATCGTTTCGATGGGGATGTGGTCTATGCCGGAGGCGAGGCGGGCTTCTGGCGTTCGACTCAGGGCGGCGACGCCGGCACCTGGGTGGAAGTCGGGCTGCCCGAGATGCATGGAAGCATCCACGATGAGGTCTGGGAATGGGGCTGGGAAGGCGTCTTTGCCATCACGTCCGATCCCCATGTGACCCATCGGGTCTACGCCGCGGTGATGGGCGAGGGCAAGGGGCTTTATCGCAGCAACGACGCGGGGACCACCTGGACAAAGCTGTGGTCCGACAATTACCTGCGCGATGTGGCAGTCTCTCCCGTGGACGCGGATATCCTCTTTGCGGCCTCGTCCAGCGCCTTCGATTCGGGCGGTTACGAGCCTGACTCCCATGGCGTTTTGCTTTCCACCGACGGTGGGGCCACATGGACGACGCAGAACGCGGGCATGGCCTGGCCCTTTGCCATCGTCATCGCCTTCGATCCGGGGAATCCTAATCATGTGTGGGTGGGATCGCCGGGCACGGGCTTCCAGCATCGCACCTTCGACTTTCTCACCAGCACCTATCTCCCCCTCATCACCATCTCTCAAACCATCACCACCGACTTGCGTCTGAGCTGGCAGCATGATCCTGTCTATACGTCGTACGAAGTCTACCGCGACCTTTCGCCCTACTTCCAGCCCACAAGCCCGCCCCAGCTGTGATCGACGCCTATCCCTGGCAGTTCGACAATCCCATCGCCGTGGGCGACCCCGCACAAAATCGCTATTACCTGGTCAAAGGTGCCTCCCCCACCGGGGCCACCTTCTCCAATCGGGTGGGGGAGTTCGATTTCGGATTGGCGCCTGGGAATGGTTAAATGTCAGTCGGTTTGACGCGTCTCGACGTCGAAGGTGGATGAAGCCATCCGAATCAACTCATCCACGGGGAAATCGCTCGGCGCCAGCAGTTGATAAAGGACGTTGTCTCGCCGCCACGTCAGGGTGGTCACGATGTCCGATCGCCAGCGATGCTCATTCAAATACCAGCCGCCGCGCACCAGGACCGCGGGTTGGCCGTTGGCCAGGGTCACCTCCTCCACCGCGCCCGGTGCGATGGCTTCGCCCTGTTCCCATGGACACGAACCACATATCATCAGGGAGATGTTGTTCTCGGGCCCGCGCCAGACGAAGTAATACACATTGCTCTGGGGGTGATCAGGCAGGGGAGCGTATTTCAGCACATGGTCATGTCTGAACACGTAGCCTTCGGGCTTGTAGGCGGGCAGGTGGATGGGATAGGGGCTGTTGGCCAGAACGTCTTCCACGGTGACGATCTCGGGCTTTGATTCGCGAGTTTCGAGATCGGGCCCCTGGGGATAGGCGTCCAGGATGGTATAGACCCGGCCAGCGATCTCCACGGTAGTCGATTGCAGCAACGCGCGAGCTCCAGGCGAAAGGGCGAACAGCGTAACCGTTAGGATGAACAGGGTCGCCAGCGAAGCTGCGGCCCAACGCCATCCCCAACTTCCAAAACGGGATCGAGGGGCGGAAGGTGCAGAGACAGGTTGGAATCGACCGCGTAGCGTCCGCACGAACGCGGGGTCGGGGTCTTCTCGAAGCTGATACAAGAACCGATCATCCATTGGTTTCCTCCCATTGGCGTCGTAATTTGCGCACCGTGCGGTGCAGGATGGTGCCCACGTTGCTCTCCGAAAGCCCGGTCAGGGCCGCGATCTGACGATTGGTCAGGCCCGCGCCGTACTTCAGGGCGATGAGTTCCTGCTCCCGATCGGGCAGTTGGGCCAACAAGGCCCGCAGCCGGGCTTGCTCCTCCGCGGCGACGAGGCGCTCAATCAGGTGGGGCGGGCTGGACTGGATGGATGCCGCCTCCAGGGGGGCCAGGCGTCGGCCCTCTCGCTCCCGCCCCCGAACATATTCCCGCCAAACGTTGCGGGCGATGCCCAACAACCAGGTTCCTGGCTGCGCCCGTTGAGGGTCGAAGTGATGTCGTTGGCGCCAGGCCCGTTCGAAGGTGGTTGCGGTCAGATCGTGGGCCGTATCCCGGTCGGCCAGGCGGTAACGGAAGAAGTTGAACACGCGCGGGAGCTCATCCTGGAAGAGCGCGTCCCAGTCCAGCGCCCGGGCCTGTTCCGACCCGGAACGGAGAAGCAATCGACGGAGAGTGCGTGCGTGAGCGTCCATGTCACTCTTTTATTGACCCCACAGTTCGATCTATCACGCCCCTGCTATGAAATTAGAGTCAGGAAGGCACGAAGGAAAGCGAAGACACGAAGAAAAAAAGACCAAAGACTGAAGATTATCTGCGCAAATCAGCGTTGTATCTGCGTCATCTGCGTTCCCATTTTCATCCGTATCGGCGAGCCGTCGTTCGGGACGACTGGTTCGCTATGGTCCCAGGTTTTCTCATACCGTGTTACCCAGGAGGAAGCAAACCATGGTCTGAAACCTCGTTCTGGAGAGGATGGCCTCCCCCCGAGTTGCGCTCAGGGGGAGGTTGGAGA
>WFTO01000316.1 GCA_015485435.1 Anaerolineae bacterium
CATTGGCGTAATACACCCCATCTCGAGCGGTGGAACGTTGTCCTGGCGGGACAGTAGGCAATCCCGCCAAAAAAAGAGGGAGCGGCTGTTCCGACAAAGCCATGGCTAATTTCATGGCAAAAGCAATCCAACGCGAACTTAAGGGAAGATGTCTGCGATCGCTGGCAAACGTGGCGATGCTTAATCCTGGAAGCCCTCCGACCTGGAGGATGTCTTGTGGCGCAATGGTGTTGGGATTTTCAAGTGCATCAAAGGCAATGAGAAAAAAGGCCAGTTTCTGAGATGAGACGGCATTCATTCGAGTCATGACATCTTCAAGCCATCGACGGACGTCATCGCGTGGATGGCTGGCAGAGAGTCTGCCAAATCCAGGAAGCAGTTCCCATCCCAAAAGCGCCGGATGATTCGCGTAAAATGGGACAAGTTCATGGAGTAATTGCTTTTGAGCGTTCAGCATCCGTTCATCCACAAAAGGAGACCGCATCCGTCCCCAAGTCAACCAGTTATCCTGAACCAACAAAGGCCAGTGGGGGGGAAGTGGGATAGGATTGACTCCCCAATCGGGCCACCACAGCGCCCCATCCCAGAATCCAGTCCATAAGCCGGCAACCACTTTCAGCCCTACATCTTCCGCCAATTGCAAAAAACGCCCAAAGCGATCGAAGACCTTCGGCGCAATACGGTGAACGCCGGGCTGAAAATCGGCCCAAAACAAGGGGATACGCAATCCCTGAATGCCCAATTCTGCAATGTGGGCCATATCTTCACGGATTTCTGCGGCGTCAAAGACGCGCCACAACCGGGGACCGGTTTTTCGAGGAAAATAACCAATGCCTAAGAACATAAATGTTTGTCAGAGAAGAGCATGCGTGCGAAATGGTTGACAGTTTATGATACCCATTGTTTTCTGAATCACCAAACTATTTATGGTCTCGGTTGAAAAGTGCGGTGATTATCCATAAGCTCATTAAGACGACAATTTCGTTGACTCCGGTTCGGCATTCGCAGACCTTGGAAGTCTTTTTGGACAATGCGCTTCCAAATTGAAACAAACGTCTCTCAAAAAAGTCTCTTCACAAATCCATCATGATTATGTATAATGTGCATATCCCTTTGATTCATCCCACACATTCCTGTTTCTGGTTGGTGTTTCAATGAAAATACGAACATTGCTTTCCTTGTTTACCCTTGTGCTTTTTGGGGTCCTGTTGTTGCCGGGAGCGGCCCATGCAGAAGGTAGCCCGGTCATCCATCAAGTGCAGCCTGGCGAAACGTTAGCGGACATAGCGACGCAATATGGCGTAAGTGAATCACAACTAATCGCGCTTAACAACCTGCGAGGGAACAATCGCATATCTCCGCAACAACGTCTTGTCATTAAGCCAGCGCAGCGCGATCCTGATAGCAATATTTATGTAGTGAAACGGGGCGATACTCTGCTGCGCATTGCGCGCAAATTTGGGACCAGCATGGCGGCAATACAGAAAGCGAATAATCTGTATGGTTCAGTGATCTACGTCGGGCAACGGTTGAAAATCCCAACCAAAACAAAACGCACCAACCCTCAAAAAAGCAAAGAAACCATCGTCCACGTGGTTCGACGTGGCGAGACATTGAGTTCGATCGCCCAGCTGTATGGCGTTTCTGTCGCGCAAATCAAAACGCTTAATGGACTCAAAGATGGAAACCTCATCCGGGTTGGTCAAAAATTGATTATCTCAGGGACGGCCAAGCCTGCGAAGAAAAAGTCATCGCGCGGACCCAAAAAGTTCGTTGTGGATATCTCTCAACAACGATGTTGGCGTTATGAAGGTGATGTCTTGTTGAATACATGGCGTTGCTCCACTGGTCGCAATAATTCCACAAAAACTGGGCGATTCAAGGTTCAGAGTAAAATCCGCAAGGCTTATGGCTCTACATGGAACATTTGGATGCCGTGGTGGCTCGGCATTTACTGGGTTGGCCCGGTGGAAAATGGGATTCATGGCCAACCATGGAACGCCAAGACGGGCGCCCGCACCTGGGCGGGCCTGGTGGGAACGCCCATCACTTACGGCTGTGTGATGCTGAACGACAAGGCGGCAGAGACCTTATGGCGATGGGCAGATATTGGCACAACCGTGATCATCAAACGATAACTAACCGTACAACTCGGTTTCTTCCGTGAAGTCCCTGTATCCAGGGAGAAGTGCATGTTGGGATTGGGCCTTCTCGGGACCGAACCCTTCACAAATCTCTGATTTCAGTGTATCATAGACTATGTGACCATCCTTACACACTCTGTTTTGGAGGTGCCATCGAAGAACGTTTAATCCCAAGATCCCCTTCTAACTTCCCCAAAGCTCCTCTCTTCCATGAGACCATTTGACAACGTTGTCATTCCCAAAGGAGGATTTGTTATGAAGAAGCAATGGATTATCCTTTTCGCGCTTTTGGCGCTTGTCGTACTCGTTTTGGCGGGTTGTGGAGGCCAAGCGAAACTCGGCACCGAAGACAATCCCATCGTTATGTCCTTTGTTCCCTCTGGCGACACCCAAGAAATCATTGCGAGTGGCGATAAACTGGCCCAAATGATCCAGGATAAAACCGGGCTCGTCATTGACGCCAATGTTGGTACCGATTTTGCCGCCGTCCGCGAGGCCATGGGCGCTGGCAAAGCGCATATCGGCTGGTTGAACACCTTCAACTATGTGTTGGCGCATGAAAAATATGGTGTCGATGTTGCCCTCGTCACCGTCCGTTATGGCTCTACCTCCTACAAAGGTCAAATCATCGTACGCGCCGATAGTGGCATTAAATCATTGCAAGACCTGAAAGGCAAGGTCATGTGCTGGGTGGATCCCAACTCCACTTCGGGCTATATCGTTCCTCGCATTATGTTAATGGCCAACGGCATCGATCCAGATAAAGACTTTGCCAAAACCATTGAGGCCGGTTCTCATAACAATGTCGTCACTCAAGTTTATAATGGCGAGTGTGATGCTGGCGCTACGTATGTCGATGCCCGTAGCTCCGTCGAAAAAGACCTTCCTGATGTCAAAGAAAAGGTTGTGGTTTTAGCAACCACTTCCGATATCCCCAATGACAACGTCTCCTTCATCAAGGACTTCCCGCAAGATTTGCGCGAACAAATCGTCAATGCCTTGTTGGAAATCTCCAAGACGGAAGAGGGTAAACAAGCCCTGAACGAACTCTATTCCATCGAAGGGCTTGAACCGGCCAACGATAGCTTCTATGATGCATTCCGCGCGGAATTGAGCAAAGCTGGTATTAACATTGAAGAGCTGGCGAAATAACCGATAGCATCAAACGTCAGCGATTTGGTTATCCGGGTATTCCGGGACATCACCTCCGGGAGGTAACCAAGCCATGTCCTCCTTATGGACTGCGTTTTTGGTCACCTCCCGGAGGTTTATTGACAGTCTCTTTGGAGGAATTGCCCCATGTTACGCGTTGAAAACCTCACCAAGGTCTTTCCTGGGGGAACCGTAGCCTTGAAGAATGTCTCTTTTGAGGTGGAAGAAGGGGAATTTCTGGCGGTGATCGGTCTTTCGGGTTCAGGAAAATCTACGCTGCTTCGTTGTATCAATCGGCTGATCGATCCCACCGAAGGACGCGTTATCTGGCAAGATCAGGATATTACAGCGGCGCAAGGGAAAGAATTACGTCACATCCGCCGACAAATCGGAATGATTTTTCAGCAGTTTAATCTGGTGAAACGCAGTACGGTGCTCACCAATGTCTTAGCCGGCAGGTTAGGCTACGCGCATCCTGTCTGGAGCTTGTTTCACATCTTCCCAAAAGAAGATTTCGACCGCGCGTATGCCAATCTGGAACGCGTTGGCATCCCCGAAAAAGCCCATGCCCGAGCTGACCAGCTTTCGGGCGGACAACAGCAACGCGTGGCCATCGCCCGTGCGCTGATGCAGGAGCCTAAATTGATGTTAGCGGACGAACCAGTGGCAAGCCTCGATCCCGTCCTTGCACATTCTATCCTGCGTTATCTTGAAACCCTGAACAGGGAAGATGGCATTACGGTGATTTGCAGCCTACATTTCTTGGATTTGGTGCATCGTTACGCCACCCGGGTTATCGGCCTGAAAGATGGCGAATTGGTTTTCGATGGGCATCCATCGGAATTGACGCCTGAGAAATTCAAGGAAGTGTACGGCGAAGAAGCGGAAATGGTTACTGTCAGCGGCGAGAAACTGTAACTCCCGGAGTTTGCTATGCCAGCGCAATATCATCCTGACGCTCCATCCCAGCCCACCCAACGCAATCCATGGCTGGCTTCTTTACTGTCGTTTGTCTTGCCCGGTACAGGGCAAGCGTATTTAGGCTTTTATGGTCGCGGTTTCGGCATTTTGCTGACCGTCATCATCCTGGTGGGGTTAATTTTATGGCGGGGTACGGGTGTGTTGTTCGCTCCAGTGCTTGGCATCTGGGTCTGGAATATTTGGGATGCCTGGCAGGTTGGCCGAGGTCGCCGTCCCAGGACCGCCGTGCCGGCCCTGCTAGCGATTATTGTTATCTATAGCATTGCTTTTATCACCACCGAAGTCCAACCCCGACGCATGATTACGGGGTGGGACTCGATGGGGCCTTATGTCCGTGCGCTCTTCCATCCCGAACTTTTTGAACATCCCACGGAAGACTTGATCGGTCTGGCTCCCATCCAGGTTCCTTGTGTTGACCCCCTTCCCGAACCCAGCCGCAAGCCTACGGAACACCCCAAGCTCATTTTGGATAAACAATGCGCCGATGTTGGGGACCCGCTCACGATTCAGGGAGAGGGATTTTTTCCAGACTTCGAAGGCGAGCTATGGTGGGTGAACCCGATCGGCGATGTGCAACGGGTAATCATCGATGGCAAGCCCGCCAAATTTGTCACCGATGACCAGGGCCGCTTCGAGATCACCATCCACGTGCCTTTGGCTGTGCCGATCTCCGAACAGCCACCCCCGGGTGAGACTCAAACTCATCAGATTCGGGCGGAACAGCATAAACCTTACGGCAATCTCCAACCCACCCAAACCCTGCAGCTGATCTGGGAAAAGATCGGTGAAACCATCGCCCTGGCGTTTTTGGCTACGGTGCTGGGTGCAATCCTGGCGTTACCATTCAGTTTCCTGGCCGCGCGCAATCTCATGTTCCATAACCGCGTGACCAGAGGCGTCTATTATGTGGTGCGTACAACGTTGAATATCGTACGCTCCATCGAGACTTTGATGTGGGCCATTATTTTTGCCGTTTGGGTTGGATTGGGACCTTTTGGCGGCATGCTGGCGCTCATGATCCATACCATTGCCGCCCTGGGGAAACTCTATTCAGAAGCCATTGAAAGCATCGATCCCGGCCCAATCGAGGCCCTACGAGCCACCGGCGCGAACGAATTCCAGGTGGTCGTCTATGCCGTGATCCCCCAAATCCTGCCAGCGTTTGCTTCGTTTACCCTCTATCGCTGGGACATCAACGTCCGTATGTCCACCGTCATCGGCTTGATCAGCGATGCGGGCATTGGCTTCCTGGTCATTCAGTGGATTCGGCTGAACCAATTCTCGGCCATGGCCACCGCGATCCTGGCAATCATGTTCGTGGTGACCGCCCTCGACTATGCCTCCAGCATTATTCGCAAACGCATCATTGAGGGTACGCCGCCCAGACCAGACCGGAGCCCGCTGATCACCTGGGGGATTCGCGGCGTCGTCGCTTCTATTTTCGTTGTCGCCTTCGCCTGGTCTTGGAATGTCGCCCAGGTGGATTTCACAGAGCTGGTCACCGGTTCATCTAGTGGCATCCGCATGGCGAAAGCTTTTGCCGTGCCCGATATTCTGGAACGTCCCACCGAGGAACATGCGGTGCAACAACCTTTGCCTGTCCCCTGCGATGTCGCTGAAGCGCCGCCACCGCCATCCACAGGACCGCGAATCATCCTGAAACCGCAATGCGGCCGTGTTGGCGATCCCCTCATCATCACCGGATATGACCTTCCCCCTAATACCGAGGTTTCAATTCGTTGGGACTTGCCCGATGGCGCGTTTTTGCGGGTCAAGTCGAACTGTTGCACTACCGACGCCAACGGCATGGTGCGCCTGGAAACCACCATCAGCCCATTGATGGAGATCACCGAAGAAAGTCCACCAGGGAGCGTGGGGGGCGTAAGCATTCATTGGAAGGAGATTGTAGGGCCGCCGCGCATCAGCGAGACCGCCAAACGCGTGCTGGACCTGGCATTGGTCACCCTCTTGATGGCACTATTGGCCACGACATTTAGCTCAATGATCGCTATTCCGTTGAGTTTCTTTGCAGCTCGCAATATTATGGGAGACTCTTTGCCGGGGAGGATTATCTACAACATCTTCCGCATGGGCTTCAACCTCACCCGCTCAATAGAACCCATGATCTTGGTTCTGATCATGGCAGCCTGGGTTGGCGCCGGGCCATTTGCCGGGGTCCTGGCCCTCATCTTCAATAACATCCCCAACTTGGGAAAACTATTCTCAGAGACCATCGAAGATATCGACACCGGCCCCGTTGAAGCCATCGTAGCCACCGGCGCCAATAAACTCCAAACACTGGTATACGCCATTGTTCCGCAACTGGTGCCCCCATTCCTGGCATTCATCCTTTACCAGTGGGACATCAACATCCGCATGTCAACGGTCATTGGCTTTGTAGGCGGCGGCGGCATCGGTCAGCAATTCCGCCTATGGGTCGGCCTGAATCAATATGACAAGGCTGGCACCGCAGTTTGGGCGATTGTCATTATGGTCTGGAGCATGGACTATCTTAGCGCGAAAGCCAGAGAAAGGCTCATTTAATTCAATCACTTACCCAACGTTCAAGCATTGCGAGCATGCCCCACAGAAAGAGAATGAGCCCAGCCCCTGGAATCAAACATAGCAAGCCTGCACCAAGCGCCCATTTTCCAAAAATCAGATAAATCAACCCACCACCAAGCAATAGCCCGCCCACCACCATCCACACCTGTCGTCGGTCGTTCACTTTGCGCAAACGACGATAATCAGTCGGTGGGCGGGTGTTTTGATCATGCTCATTTGAGGGCATCAGCGATCAATCAGCCAAGGATGGTTGCTCGCTTCGTTCAAATTCCATACGCTCGGCCACATTGGGCCCCGCTTCATAACTGTCTAGCAAACTTCGCGGTCGTAATGTGTATGTGTAAATGAAAATATCTTTGTTGATCGGCGAAACGCTTTTCTCTTGATTCTGTTGAACCGTCAAAGAGGGTTGTTTCCGCTCTCTGGGTTTGCGCTTACGCGAACGTCCCCTTCGGCTAGATGAAGCGGACTTCGAGGAGGCACTTTTATTTTCTTTTGCTTTGGGCTTGGCTTTGGCTTTGGAGGATGAACGAGGTCGTCTTCTTCGTCGTCGTTTTTTGGGGGTATCGTCATTCATAAGCTTATCCATACATTACACAATCTTGATGGCATCCAGGCCTCTTTCTGGCTCTGGGAACTGAGGGTTGATCTCCTCGAGCGTTTCAACGATGATTTGGCCCACAACATAATTCCGATACCATTTTACATCCGCGGGCACAATGTACCACGGGGCATAGGGCGTGCTACATTTCTGAAGTGCGTCGGTGTAAGCAGCAATATAATCATCCCATAAAGCGCGCTCTTTGAGATCGTTTGCGCTGAACTTCCAGCGTTTTTCCGGATTGTCAAGCCGGGCTTGCAAACGACGAGCCTGTTCGTCGTAAGAAAGGTGCAAAAAGAATTTTAAGATGATGACGTCGTTCTCTACAAGGATTTTTTCAAACGCATTGATTTGCTCATAACGCCGTTCCCAAACTTCTGGGGGCACCAAGTTATGAACTCGCACGACCAGGACATCTTCATAGTGAGAGCGATTGAAAATGCCGATCATACTGCGCTTGGGCACGGCTTTATGAATTCGCCATAAATAGTCATGCGCCAATTCCTCAGAGGAAGGCTGCTTGAAAGAGGTGACGGTGACACCCTGCGGATTGACGCCGCTCATGACATGTTTGATTGTGCCGTCCTTGCCAGCAGTATCCATCCCCTGAAGCACAATCAGCATGGCTTTTTGGTTCCAGGCATAAAAGCGCTCTTGCAAATCGCGCAATTGCTTTCGGCGTTTCTTTAGAGCCTTCTTGCCCTCCTTTGGACTCTTGAACGCGCCCGTTTCCGACGTGTCGATGCGCTTGAGGTCCACCGTCGTCCCCGGCAAGACCTTATACCGCGAGCGTACATCTGTTTTATGTGCCTTTGTCATAAATCAATCTCCATCATTGCCTAATGGCGCCAGCCCAAAATGATTTGCATACACCCCTAATAAAAAGCCAAAAAAGAGATACGAAAGCAAACCCCACCAGCTGCGGCTGGCCCAAATGGCTTCCACTTGAATCCAATGGCGAAGAATAATCACCGAAACCACCCAAATCGTGAATCCGTAAAAGGTGGCTACCACCAACGTATCTTTCGCATCCAGCCTATCCAAAGATGCGGCAAACAAAACACCAAGGCCTATGGATACAAGCATATGCAGAAAAATCCCCGCTACGTTAAGCCATAACGATGACGTATCTGAAGCAATTACGTCGCCGATGCTCTGCAAAAATGCTACAGCGCCAGGCCCCCAAACCTGAGCTCCGAGCAACCAAAGGATCATCATCCCTCCACCAGCAATCAGGCCGGCAGGTATTCCCTGTCGGGGTTGCAGTTTGGAGCCCATAAAAGGGCGAGTATGAGATTTGACGTGGGCTTGATTGCTCATAGGCTAGGGTGCATTGAAATGAACTGGTGGCGGGAAATTGCTGGCATTGTAGCTAATTTCCTTGAAAAGATCAAATCACTTCATCCGATAGGGCGCGTTTCAAACCCGGGATAACCATTTGAAAACACCACACACATTCGACTTGCCCAAAAACATGATCAGGGCTCGCCAGCGCGAATAAACCTCGTCGCTCCTAAACAGAAGGGCAGAGACGCCGACAGGAGTAAAATCATTGGGCCATAGCAGAACATAGGCCGAGAAAACGTAACATCAGGCTGGCAGATGGCAAGTCAATGGACGCAGTTCCAACCGCCCCTTGCCACTTGCAACCTTCGTGTTCATCGGTATCGGTGCGGGCTCGCCCACAGTTCGACTGTTTTCAAAAAAAGAATTTCTAGTTTCAAAAAAATAATTTGCATTTTTTTCTTATTCAGGATACAATGCTCGCCATCATGGCCCTGTATGTTCGTATGTTGTCTGACGAAGAACGCGTTGTGTTACAAGCACTCGCCAAAAGCGAAGATGCCATTCAAGCGCGCTGGGCTCAAATGATTTTACTTTCCGCCAGCGGCATCGGCGTGCCCAAAATCGCCGACACCTTGGGCGTATCTGCCGCCACTGTCCGGGCCCGCATCAAAGCATTCAATGAACATGGCATGGCCGCCCTGGAACGTGGAGCATCCCCTGGGCGCCCCGTCACGATCTCGCCCTCTCTGGGAGACAAACTTGCCGCGGTGATGCGGGAACGCGAGCCGCGCGATTTTGGCTGGGCCGATACGGGCTGGACCTTAGACCTGCTGGTTAAGGTCGCCACCGTGGAGGGCTGGGTGGAAAGTATTAGTCGCGAAGGCATTCGCCTTGCCCTCAAGAAAAGCAAATATTCCTATCGCAAATTGAAGGATTGGCGCCGTAAAAAACGGACAAAACCCTCTGCAA
>WFTO01000317.1 GCA_015485435.1 Anaerolineae bacterium
CGCACCAACGTACCCCACATTTGGGCCGCTGGAGATGTCGCCGAACCGTGGCATCATGTTCTGCAGAAACCAGCCTATATCCCCCTGGGAACCACCGCCAATAAACAGGGTCGCGTAGCCGGGACCAATATCGCCGGAGGCAACGCCACGTTTGCAGGCGTTGTAGGCACGGCTGTCGTCAAAGTGTTCGATCTCACCATTGCTCGCACGGGCCTGAGCGAACGAGAAGCCCAAGAGGCAGGCTTCAATGCCGCCAGTGTAACCATCAAAGCGCCTGCTCGCGCCCATTACATGCCTACGCATCCCCCAATCCACGTCAAACTTACTTTCGAGAGAGATTCGAAAAAGCTCTTAGGCGGGCAAATGATCGGTGTGGAAGGCGTGGCCAAACGTATCGATGTCATCGCCGCCGCCCTTTTCGCTGGATGGACCGTGCATGATCTGGCGAAGCTTGATCTCAGCTATGCGCCGCCATTCGCCCCTGTTTGGGACCCCATTCTTGTCGCCGCCAACGTCGCTAGCAAATAAAACATGAACATTTTAGTCATCAATTCAGGCAGCTCTTCAATAAAATACAAGCTTTTCGAAGGAGATGCATTTCAACTTGTCGCTGCAGGCCTGGTTGAACGCATCGGCCTTGAAGGCAGCCGCGTCCTCCACACATTGTTTGACGAAGGCGGCAAACGACAGATCGTGCGTACAGCGCCAATCCCAGACCACCAAACGGGCTTGAGCCTGGTGGCCGCACTGCTAACCGAACCAGGCCTGGCAGTCATCGATCATCCAGATGAGATCGATGCGGTGGGGCATCGCGTCGTTCATGGTGGTGAGTATTTCAGCGAAACCGTCGTCATCGACGAAGAGGTCATTCGCGCCATTCGCGAACTCAGCCCCTACGCCCCGCTGCACAACCCCGCCAATCTGGAAGGCATCCTGGTTGCGCGTCAGATTTTCACCAGCGCCGTCCAGGTCGCCGTCTTCGATACTGCCTTCCATCAAACCCTGCCTCCCCAGGCCTATCGTTACGCCCTTCCCAACGATCTGTACGTAAACCATGGCATTCGAGTTTACGGATTTCATGGCACCTCTCATCTTTACGTCAGCAAGCAGGCTGCGGCGTGGTTACAGAAACCCCTGTCCGAGGTGAATCTCATCACTGCCCACCTCGGAAATGGCGCCAGCATGGCTGCTATCAAACAAGGGCGCTCAGTTGATACAACCATGGGCTTCACGCCTTTACCCGGATTGATGATGGGAACTCGCAGTGGAGATATCGACCCGGCCATCATTTTCTTTCTGGCGCGAAACCTGCATATGTCGTTGGAAGCCATCGACCAGCTTTTAAACAAACAGTCAGGTTTGTTGGGAATCGCTGGCAACAGTGATGTGCGAGACGTCATTCACAACATGAAAACGGGAGACGCACAGGCCCGACTGGCCCTGGACATGTACACCTACCGCATCCGTAAGTACATCGGCGCATACATGGCGATCCTCGGTGATGTAGATGCGCTGGTCTTTACCGCCGGGGTGGGAGAGAATAGCCCCTATATTCGTGCTCAAAGCTGTACTGGATTGGAGCCACTGGGCATCATCCTGGATGAAACAAAGAACCAGGCCCGGGCGCAAGATGTGTTGCCCATCCACGCCGATAAAAGCAAGGTCTCCATTCTGGTGATCCCAACCAACGAAGAATTAGAAATCGCCCAGCAGACGATGAGCATCCTGACATCGTAAATCGGCTCGTCGACCTTCATGCGGCCGCCCAGAGAGCCTTACTCCCATGACCGATCTCATCCTCCACCACGCTCGAATCTACACCCAATGGCCCCAGCGCCCCTGGGCGGAGGCCATCGCCATCGTTCGCGATCGGATTGTAGCGGTTGGCTCAAATGACGAAATCCTTTCGCTGGCTCGCCACGGCACACGCACCATTGACGGACAAGGACAGCTTGTTCTGCCAGGTTTTACCGACGCGCACATCCACCTCTTCGACCTGGCCAACAGGCAAGGCCAGGTGTCCCTCTATGAAACATCCAGTCTGGACGAACTCCTGGCGCGGATCAACAGCTATAGCGCGGATCAGCCTGCAGATGCATGGATCTTGGGGTACGGCTGGAATGAGAGTTCATGGCCCGAGCGTCGCTTTCCAACGCGTCATGATTTGGACCGCGTCACAGGTGGACGGCCAGCGGTCATATGGCGGACAGATCTGCATGCGGCTGTCGCCAACACCGAGGCGTTACGACGAGCGGGCATTGGTCCGCAAACGCCCAATCCCGCGTCAGGAGTCATCGATCGGGACCATGCCGGCATGCCGACCGGCATCCTTCGCGAACTGGCGATCAACCTGGTGCGCAAAGCGATCCCACCGGTCTCCGAGGAAAGAATTGCCAGAAATCTGCAACGAGTTGCATCCCAGTTGCATGCCCTGGGCATCGTTGCCGTCCATGATCAACGGATGAAAGATCACACCGAAGAAGGCCCCAACGCCCTCCGTCTCTACCAACGATTGGCCGCAAACGACAACCTCCCCCTTCGGATCAGCTGCAACCTGGAGGCGGCGCATCTCGACACGCTCATCGAGCTGGGAATACAAAGCGGCTTCGGTAACGAATGGCTCCGCTTTGGCCATGTCAAGCTCTTTGCCGATGGCTCGTTAGGAGCGCGCACCGCCTGGATGCTATCTCCTTACGAGGATGATCCAAACAATTTCGGCATGCATCTCACGCCGCCTGAAATCATGGCAGAGCTGATTCAAAAAGCCCATCGCCATGGCATCGCCATCTCCATCCATGCAATAGGAGATCGGGCCAACCGAACCGTGCTGGATATATTTGATGAAGCCATAAACGCAGGCAGCGATGCGCCTCCCCGGCTTCCTCATCGCATTGAACATGTACAAACCATCCAACCACAGGATCAGCCACGCCTGGGCGCATTAGGCATTGTGGCTTCCATGCAACCGATCCACTGTCCTGACGACATTCCCAACACCGATCGTTTGTGGGGACAAAGAGGGGAAAACACCTATCCCTTCCGGAATCTGCTCTCCAACGGAACTGTCCTGGCCTTCGGCTCCGATGCGCCCGTCGCCAGCCCCAACCCCTGGTGGGGCATCCACGCAGCGGTCACCCGACAGCGACCAGATGGCACACCCCCCGAAGGATGGTATCCAGAACAGCGCTTGAGTGTGGCCGAAGCGGTGCAGGCATATACCCTGGGCCCGGCCATCGCCATCGGCCAGGAACGGCAACAAGGGCGTCTCGCTCCCGGTTTTCTGGCGGATCTCATCATGCTCGATCGCGATATCTTCGCCATTCCTCCGGCGGATATCCGTCATACGCAGGTGCACATGACCCTTTTGGGAGGGCGCATCGTCAAGGATTGAAGAGAAATCGAAAGGCCGCTTGCCTTGTCTCCTCTTTCCCTGCAGCTTCGAAAATAGCATGGTAGCAGGCAACAGGCGGCAATATCACTGATGCCATCCTGCCAGCCTCTCGCCGCCCATATTCATCGGAATGGCCGCGGGCTGGCTCCGGCATTCGGCAGCGTCATCTGCTCGTATTCCCTTTGCAGCGCTTTCAGGCTAACAGGGCGATATGTTGCGTCCACAAGGAGGCCTAACCTGTCCCATGAAAATCATTACGTACAACATCCGCCATTGGGAGAATCGTGCAGGCATGTCTAACGTGCAACACGTATTGCGCGTCTTAGACGAGGCAAATGGAGACATCATCGGTCTCAACGAGGTGTTGCACCCTTTTCCATCTCCCGATCCGAACCTTTCCGCCCTTGCATTTCTTGCCCGTGAATTAGGGTTGGAGATGGCTTTCGCCCCCGCTTTTCAACCCACAAACGCCTTTCATCTTCCTGAAGTTATGTCGGGCAATGCGCTTTTAAGCCGTTGGCCCATCCTGGCATCCGCGGCCCACCACCTTACTCCTGTTCTCAAAAACCAAAGAGGACTACTTGAGGGTAGGGTCTTATTGCCTGATAACTCAACGTTGACCCTATACGTCACCCACCTGGAGCCGAAATCTGAAGATGTTCGGGTGGAGCAAACCCGCGCGTTGCTCAGCTGGACAATCAGAGACCGGGACAAGCCACATGTGCTAATGGGGGATCTAAACACCTACCATCCTGGGGATTATGCCAACGAAACAGACTTGAATGTCTTCCAGGCCCGGGCCGAAGCGCGTGGCTTCACCTTTTTCCAGGCGAAGGTGATTCCCATGCTCTTGAAACAGGGCTATGTTGACGCTTGTGCGCGCCATCCACAGCCGACCTGGGATGCTGACGATGAACTCTGGGCACGCATGGACTTTGTCCTGCTTTCAAAGCCCCTGGCGCCCGCATTGCAGAGCTGTCGCACCATCAACACGCCTGAAGCCCAGCAGGCGTCAGACCATTTGCCTGTCGTGGCAACCCTGAACTTGCTACAGCCATGATGGTGTTTGTAGTATACTCTCAGCATTCCCTACGAATCGATTCCATCCATGGCAAATTCTACCACCTCCCTTCTTCCTACAAGAATGTCTGCAGGTCGCGCTCGCCCATCCATTTATTGGTTGATCCTGGCGGCCATGATCCTGGTCTATGTGGTCGTTTTCTCGGGATTGGCTTTTGATTTACACATGGGCCAACGCACCCACAAAGCCGATCTGGGCCAAATGGATCAAGCGATCTGGAATACGAGCCGCGGCCGGTTCGTTGAAGAGATCAAACAAGATTTTCTCTCAACGCGGCTTACAGACCATGTTGAGCCCATTTTTGTGCCAATCTCTTTGGTCTTTTGGGTGTGGGATAATGTGCGGGCAATTTTGTTGTTGCAAGTGCTGGCGGTGGCATTGGGCAGCGCCCCCCTCTTTGCGCTGGCCCGTCGCCTGGTGGGCGACGTGTTGGCATTAGGTTTTGTCGCGGCATGGTTGCTCAACCCTTCGCTGCAATCGGCAATTCTCACCGAGTTTCACGCCATCCCCTTCGCGGCGCCATTCATTTTATGGGCATTTTGGGCCGTCGAAGCGCGTCGCTGGCGGCAGTTTTTGATAGCGGCCCTGTTTGTGACCATGGTCAAAGAAGAGGCCGCCCTGTTGGCTGCCGGTCTCGGTTTTTGGGCCATTTGGAAGGCCTGGCTTTCGGCCAGGACGACCCAAAACGCACAAGTCGCCCTGCCTCGGTCACGCCAGGGTTGGCTTTTTGGCGTCCTGATCCTTATCATCGCCCTTATCTGGTTTTTCATCGCCACGTTTTTGATCGTGCCGGCCTATGGCGCTGAGGTCCATCAAAGTACGCAATCCATTTATTTTCAACGTTATGGTGCGCTGGGAAATTCACCGCTAAGCATTTTCAAGAATCTTTTCACCAATCCTGGTCTTGTGTGGGCGATTGCCAGTGAACCCGCCCGGGTACAATATCTCTTAGGCTTATTGGCAGCATTCGGGTTTTTAAGCCTGTTTGGATTAGACATCCTGGCGCTTTCTTTGCCCGTGTTGCTTGCCAATCTGTTAAGCGCCTTTCCGGCGCAATACTATGGCGATTTTCACTACTCTGCGCCGCTCATTCCTTATTTCGCGGTAGCCGCGGTATACGGACTTCATCGCATTTTGCGTTTTCTGCGCGCAACTACGTTCTTACGCACCTCTATCATTATCACTCTTGCATTGTTCTGGTTGTTAGGCTGGTCAGGATGGATGTATGCCCAGGCGGGACGAGGCCCCGGAGGCGGCGCGTATGATCCCGTCACCATCACTCCCCACCACCAGCTGGCCGCCCGCTTTTTTGCACAAATCCCACCGGATGTCCCTCTGACCGTCACCGCTGCACTCCATCCACATCTTTCCCACCGCCGTTTCATCTATCAGTTTCCTTATGGTCTCAACCCGCGTCCTCCGGCGCAACCCGCCACATGGGCCCTTCTGGATGTTACTGGCGCCACAAACATGGCACCGGGAGACCTATTCAATCAAGTGCAAGAGATGCTTGCCGGGGATTGGGGCGTGGTTGACGCGGCGGACGGGTATTTACTCCTGCGTCGTGGGGAACCCCAAAAAACCATCCCTGACGCGTTTTATGACTTCGCCCGCATCCCACAGGACCCCGAAGCGATCAAACAAACCTTCCCCCTTCGCTTCGCTTCCGTCCAGGTAAACGCCTGGCCCCGCTGGCGTCAAGCTCAAGTTATCACAGAATGGCTTGTCGGCGAAACCTATCAGCCGGGCACGGTGCGTCCCTGGATAGAAATGCGAACACCCTCAGGAGACTTGCTATACACCTTTGATGATAGCACGCCACCGGCCTTGATCTGGTATCCACCGCAACGATGGCAACCAGGAGACCGCATTCGCATCAGCACACTCTTTCTTTTTCCGCCACGTTATTGGGGCATAGCAGTGGGCGTGGTTCATGGCCCCAACCCTTTCTTGCCCGCTCATCGACTCCCCGCCGCGGATGTCGCCCCTGACGTGACGCTGCGAGCGCCCGATGGGACCCTGGCATTGGCCGGCGCCTGGCATTGGACAACGACAGGCCAGCTGGAAGCCCTTTCACCAGCACTACTACAAGCCCCAAACCTGGGGGCACAACTGCAACCCGATGGCCAACTGCGCAGAGCACATTTCCGTATGCCCGATGGCACCCTGGCGCCACTGCAAGTCTGGTTGCCTAACGCAGCTCCTGCCATCGATCGGCCGTTCGACTTCTGGCTTCGGTGGGAGCGAGGCGTTCCCAAAGGTTATCAACCCTTTGTACACATTCGCCGCAACAACAAAACCATCCTGCAGGAAGATGGACCTCCATATGTTTTTATCGCCATGCCAACCGAAACACCCATCAATGACTGGCGAGAAATCATCTTGCCAGAGAGCGTTCAGCCAGGAGAAACCGTCACGCTGGTGGTAGGTTTGTATCAATTGGAAACAGGCCGTCGTTTGGATGTGTTAGGAGCGGACAACAAATTGGCGGGCAATGAATTTCCATTGATCGAGTATACGGTGGCCCCGTCACCTGCACCAGACCAAGCATGCGCATTTATCCCCGATGCGTGTTTCTCACAACCCTAACACGCCAACATCCCTGTTGCAATCACCATCTTTCAAGCTCATAACAGCTCAAAAATTCCACAAATCATCATGTTTGACTTCAACGAATACCAACAGCTCGCCCTGCGCACAGCAGGAAACCACGGCGATTTTGAAAAAACCATGCTTTACACGGCCCTCGGCTTAAACGGCGAAGCGGGGGAAGTGGCGGAGCATATCAAAAAAGCATTCTTCCATGGACATGAGCTAGATCGTGAGAAATTGAAAAAAGAATTGGGTGATGTCCTTTGGTATCTCGCGGTCATGGCCAACACTTTGGACCTGCCCCTGGAGGAAGTTGCTCGCCACAATATCGAAAAACTCGCCCGTCGTTATCCTGAGGGCTTTTCAGAGGAGCGGTCGCGCAATCGTAGTGAAGCGTGATCCAACGACTGCGACGCGCATCCCGTATTGCGCCCCCGACGACGCATAACCCAACCGTTCTTCCTGTGAAACAGCAGACTTATCAACGCCTTTTTCTTCTTTTCGTCATCCTCCTCGCCTTCGCTCTCCGCGTCTACCAACTTGACGTGCAGAGCCTATGGTACGATGAAGGCGTCACCGCCCGTCTGGCGCAAATGAACGCGGGGGAGTTGATCCGATGGACCGCTGATGACATCCAGCCCCCCCTTTACTATCTGTTTTTAGAGGGTTGGTTACGCATTTTTGATCCCTGGCCCGGAAACATCGCCTATTTGATGCGGTTCGTCTCTGTGGGCTTCGGCGTCTGGTTGGTTGCGCTTCTGGCGATTTTGGCCCGACGGCTTTGGAATGAATGCGCTGCGCGTCTGGTGGCGCTCATTACCGCCATCTCGCCGCTGATGGTTTACTATGCCCAAGAAGCGCGCATGTATGCCATGCTTGTTTTTCTAGTGTCACTCGCAGCTTATTGGTTGGTCGCGCTTCTGGAAAACAGTTCCCATCGACATCAACCAGGTCAGCCCTCCAACGAACGGGAACGAAAACGGTTGAAGTATCTTGGGCTCTATGCCGCAACTGGGCTGGCTGCAATGTATACACATTATTTTGCCGCCTTCGCGCTTTTGGCGCTCAGCCTTTATTGGGGACATGTCTGGGTCAGAGAAAATCGACGATTGCGCGCGTTGGGCGGGTTTTTGCTGGCAAACCTGCTCATTTTGATTGGCTATGCCCCCTGGTTGCCGGCCATGTGGCGACGATTTCAGGTTGACGCCAGTTACTGGACAGGACAGCTGAAAATTGGCGAAGCGTGTCTGGATGCGCTCAATAACTTTACCGTAGGCGCCACAGAGGTCTTTTTCGAAAAAGCAGCGCTGGCGTGGCTTCCATGGTTTGGCCTGGCCTCTTTCATCTGGCTTATTGGACTGATGCGCTGGAGTCGACGCAAGGCGCAACGCCCCGTCGCCCTCATTTTGCACTGGCTTTTGCTTCCGCCGACGCTCATTCTCTTTTTGGCTTATCGCAATCCCAAATTCAATCCCCGTTATCTTCTCATCAGCTGGCCTGCCTGGGCGTTATTGATGGGAGGGGGCATCGCCGCCCTGTGGCAATCGGCCTCCTGGCCTCGTAGCCATCCGAAAGGGTTACAATGGGTTGCTCGCTCGCTGGCCCAGCTCACGCTGCTGCTGGTCATAAGCGCCAGCGCTATCGGACTCACGAATTGGTTCACCAATCCTAATTTCGCCAAAGACGCCTGGCGAGACGCTATTACCTACATGTTTCAACATCGTCAGCCCGATGAGGCTGCGTTGCTTGTTTCCGGCCACGCATATCCTATTTTTGATGTGTATCTTCCTCCCGACGCCCCACCATCATGGCGAGTGCCTCGCTTTCGTCTACCGGAAATCGACATTTTGGATGTAAACCAGGTTTTAGGGTGGGAAGAAAGCGCCCAAGCCTTGAATCAGGATTTGGCCGATTTCAGAGGCGTCTGGCTGTTTCTATGGCAAGATCACATCGTGGATCCTGCTCATGTCGTCTCCATTCAACTCGAACGCTACGCCCAAGAAGAACCCGTTCCTTCCTTCCCGTTCCTCGGTTTACGTCATTTTCGCCTCCCGACCAATTTCCATATTCCAGAAAATGCCCCCATCACTCTGCCTGGCAGCCAATTTGCCGACACGTTAGAGCTTGTTGGCGTGGAACCTACTGAGGAAGGACTTTGGCTTTATTGGCGGGCGCTCCGTTCTGATATGCCAGATTTACAGGTCTTCATCGAACTGACAAAAAACGGCCAACCGATCTTTCGCGTGGATCAACGCCCTGCTGGCTACGATTTCCCCACAACCCATTGGAATCCTGGAGACACCTATCCGGTATGGGTGGCTGCGCCAGGGGGCGAGCTTGGCGACGCCTTGCGTCTACGCGTTTATGAACCTGAGACCGGACGGATATTGGGAGATTTTGAAACCTCCCTGCCATGACCCCTTAGAGAAGGCCGACCACGGTCACGGAAGTGGCTCTTCGCCCAAACTGGCTTCGATAGCGTCGGGACTCTCACCAGCTTCCAAACGATCGATCATGTCATCCAGTTCGGGTTCGATGGCCTCATCACCCAGTTCTGACTGCATGGCGCGCATAAACCGAGCAAGGGCTCGCGGATCTTCCCGCTCCAACCCGCTCATCAAAGATTCGTCTTCTAATATCTGCTCCAATCTCGCGTCATCAGACTGCAAGAGAGCGACTCGGGAAATCAATCGCCGCAAGCGGACTCCTCCGCATTGAGGACAACTGGGAGCAGCCTCTTGGGCCGCACGCACCGTGCGAAAAAACAAAGCGACCTTTTGGCGACAATCAAAGCAATAATATTCATAAATTGGCATTGGCGCCTCCCTATCTTCGGGTTGTTTGCTTTCTTTCTACATTGGATTGGGCTTCGGATCGTGATACCCAAAAGATCACACTTGCGCTGACCAGAAACAACGCCATAAGGGCCAAAAGTTTCACAAACGTACTGGCGGTCATCAGGCCAATTATCCCAAATATCGCGCCAAAAACCACATAAGCAAGAATAATTTGCCTGGCCGTAAAGCCTCTATCCAACAGCCGGAAATGAAGATGATTACGATCCCCCTTAAACAGGGGTTTGCCATGTCGCCATCGCCACCATATCAACCAGGCCACATCCATGATGGGGAGCCCCATCACCAATAGGACGGTTGCAACCCTGGCTCCCGCGATGAGCCCCAATGCAGCCAACGTAAATCCCAAAAAATAGGATCCCGCCGACCCCATGAACACTTTCGCAGGAGGCCAGTTGAACACAAGGAACCCTAGAACGCTTCCCAGCAACGCCAGCACCACCAGCGCGACGCTATATTGCCCTGTACGAAACATGTGGATAGCCAAAACCACCGCCACCACAGCTGCCACCGACGAAGCCAGCCCATCCACGCCATCCAAAAAATTGACGGTGTTGATAAACCCCAGAAACCAAAACATCGTCAATATCCAGACCACAGGCCAGGGAAACACCAATTGGCCGGGCCCAAAGGGATTGTTGATTCTTTCGATAAAAATGGTGAAATAGATAGCAATACCAGCCGCCACAATCTGGGCAAGATATTGTGGGCCACTGCCAAATTTGTATTTGTCATCCAACAAACCAAAACCTGTCACAAACGTGGCGCCCAACATGAGGCCCGTCCAGCGAAAGAGCTCATCTGGATCGGAGCTGGCCGGCCTCCAGCTCTCTGGAAGGTATTGGATCAGCAAATTGGCGCCCACAAATCCACCATAAATAGCGAGGCCCCCTATCCGCGGCACGTTTCCCCGATGCTTTCTCCTTCCTCCTGGCCGATCAAGAATATCCCAGCGACGCGCCAGCCCCATGGTGACAGGAACCAGTAGCGCCGCCAGGATGAAGGCTGTTGCCAGAGTAAACCAGTAGATCATGGGGGAGAGGGCTCAAAAAGATTGTGATATTTCATAGAGGCTCCGCCATGCTTCGTAGGCGCCAATCACGGATTGATGCGCCCTAACACTCGAGGAAAAGCAATTGCTTCACGAAGATGGCTAATACCCGTGATCCATGCCACGGTGCGCTCCAGGCCCAAGCCGAAGCCGCTATGGGGCACAGACCCATATTTGCGCAGATCCAGATACCAGTCAAACGCCTCCTCTGGCAGCCCCTCACGATGGATAGCCGCCAAAAGCTTTTCTGGATCGCTCATGCGTTCGCTACCACCGGTGATTTCACCATAACCCTCAGGCGCCAACAAATCCGCGCTCAAACAAACGTCCGGACGTTCAGGGTCGGGCTCCATGTAAAAGGCCTTCGCTTTGGTGGGGAAATGGGTGACAAACACCGGTTTATCGAACTGACTGGCGATATAGGTTTCATGGGGAGCGCCGAAATCATCTCCCCATTCGATGGGAGTCAGAGGCTCATTTTTCGGAGGAACAGTCACGCCCGCGGCCGCGGCTTCGTTGATCATATTGACGGCGTCATCATAGCGAATTCGCGGGAAGGGGGGCGTCACGTTCTCAAGCTTCGAGGTATCTCGTTCCAACAAAATCAATTCATTCGCCCGCTCCCTCAACGTCCGCTGCACGATATAAGATACGAATTCCTCCTCGATCTTCAGCAGATCGTCCAGATGGCAGAAGGCTATCTCTGGCTCGACCATCCAGAATTCTTGAAGGTGGCGTCTGGTTTTGGATTTTTCTGCACGAAAGGTGGGGCCAAAGCAATAAACTTTGCCAAAAGCAAAAATGTTGGCTTCGTTGTAAAGTTGTCCCGTCTGAGCAAGATACGCGGGAATGCCGTGGTAGTCGATCTCGAAGAGGGTAGTGGTGCCCTCGCCAGCGGCAGGTGTCAGGATGGGGGTGTCCACATTCAAAAAACCGTGGTCATCCAACCAATCCCGAATCGCTCTGATCACCGTGGCGCGCACCCGCTGAATCGCCCATTGACGATCGCTTCGCAGCCACAAATGTCGGTTATCCAATAAGAATTCGACGCCATGTTCCTTCGGGGCGATGGGATAGGGCGCCGCGATCTGAACGATTTCAAGATCGCGCAGGTCCATTTCATAGCCGCCGGGCGTGCCCGGAGCGCGCTCATCCGCCCGAATTTCGCCGGTAAGAATCACCGAGGATTCTGTTGTAAGTTTCTTCACCTCAGCGAATTTCTCATCACCCAATGTCGGACGAAAAGCCACAACTTGAAATATGCCACTGCCGTCCCGCACGCGCAAAAAATTCAACTTTCCCTTGCCTGTCTTCCGTTTAATCCAACCTCGAACGGTGACGATCTGGCCTACATAGTCCTTGGCGTCACTGATATTGATGATAGGGGGCATAAGTTCTCCTCTCATTGGATGGGGTCAAAAGGTTCATGCAAATTATAGCATGGGATGTCGTTTGAGGCATGTTATAATGCTTGATATTGGGATTGCAACGTCATCTCATCCAACGCCCTGCCCTATCTTTCGATTACCGGCCCATCAGGAGGGAGCATGCCCGCAAAAGTCATCCTGAACCCTTATTCCAATCGCTGGGGCGCTCAAGCTCGCGCCGGAGAGGTGCAACAGATCCTTCGCTCGCTCGGCTACGATTTCGATTTTGTGGCCACAGAAGGGCCAGGGCACGGCGCGATCTTGGCCCGAGAGGCTATGGAGCAAGGTTACGATCCCATTGTCGCTGCTGGAGGCGATGGCGCCATCAGCGAAGTGGTCAATGGAATGGTTGTGAATGGAATGGCCCAAGCCACATTAGGAATCATACCCCTGGGCTCTGCCAATGATTACGCCTACCAACTCGGCATTCCCCTGGGCGATCTCGAAGCGGCGTGCCGCTTGCTTGTCAATGCCCGCCATATCCGACAATTGGATCTGGGACAAGCCAATCAATATGTGTTTATGAATGACTTCATTGTTGGCCTAGGCGCCATCGCCAATATGGAGGCTGCCAAGATCAAATATTTACGCGGCTCCACACTCTACATTGCCGGGGCGCTCAAAGCCATCCTCAAGGCGCAATGGCCACGGGTGGGGTTTGCCTGGGATGGCGGGGTTATGGAAAAACGACCGATTTTGATGAGCTATATTTCGATCGGCTATCGCACGGGCGGCGTTTACTACTTTAGCCCTCACGCGCAACAGGATGACGGTTTGCTCGATTTTCTGGTCGCCGACGCCCGCTCCCGGATCAACGTCTTTCGATTATTGCCCAGCACCATGAACGGGACGCACATCCATGCATCGGGCGTCTACTATCATCAATGTACGTGGGTCGACATCGATAGCGACGATCCTCTCCCCATGTTGGTTGACGGCGAGATCAAAACCGACGCCCCCACACAGGTGCGCGTACGCATTCACCCTGGGGCGATTCGCGTCATCTGCGGCGACACGCCTGGACCTCGCCCCAAAGTTGTATACTCCCATTCACCCTCGAGCACGTCATCCTGACATCAGATAGAAACAAACCGATCAACGCATAACGACCACACCATCGTCATCGTTTTAATGTCACCGGCGCTCGAGCGAGCAGAATCAGGCCGCCATCCGTAGGATGCACCCGATACACCACGATCTGCCCGGAGCGTACAGTTTTGGGGCGGCGACATGTTACTCGCACGCGCCATGCGCCATCATTGGCCACCATGGTTCGCGCTTTGCCAAAAACCACCCCGGCCATATCCTCCACCCTGATCAACAACTCCACGCCCTCGAGCCCTTTCGCTCGCCCCGACACCTGCACCTTCCCCCGTATGCGAACGTCGGCCTCTGGCTGCACAATCGTCACCTCTGCATTGCCCACATCCCCGGCCAAAAGCACCTCCGTCCAGCCCAGCAACACCTCCTCGTCAGCGCCGGCGGCCATCGCGTACACAGCGACGCGGCCATTTTGCATGCTCGGTGGATCGGAGAACGCGACCGTAGCAGCAAAACGTGAATCACCCGACCCATTAGGAATAAGTGATGCGGAAGATTCTCCCAACACGCCACCATCCTTATCTTCCACCCGGACCACCACCGTATCACCCTCCAGGCCCACAATTTCGCCCGAAATCTGCACTTGTGCGTGGATGACTGCATGGGTCCTGGGTTGATAAACAACGGCCCAAGGCCCCACCTCCACGTCTTCCCCCTCCCAAGCCGACGCGTGAGTTTCCCGTTTCGTCGTAGATGCACGCGCCAGTACCCCTTCCGGATCAGCATCCAGCAAGTTGTATTTTCGAATCAAAATCCGTCGCCCATAATAATCGTTGACCGCATATCGTAACTCACCCCAAAATTGGACACGACCATCCTCCTCCGTCAGATTCGCCAAAAGCGTCTGGATGGTTTCGTTGTTCGTTGCCAGGCCATAACGCCGTCCCTTGCCATCTTCAAAATAACGAGGATAAGCGCTCCCCTCGGGCAGCAAAATCACATGTCCGGTAATGCCTTTTACTCGAGAGGACTTTGGTCGAGGCATGCCAGTGAACACCACAGTCGAGGCAGTCCCGTGCTCATCCACTAGGCCCCACCATCGCATGACCTTCCCACCCACATCTTTACTGAGGATGATATTGCGATAAGCGCGTCCATCGTCATGGCGTGCGATGGTAGACACATCGGCTCGCCAACCCTTCGCCATCATCGTGGCCTCAACCTCCACCCCTTCCATTTCAGAAGGTTGGTCCGCAGCGTTGAAGGCTTCAGCTGGCGGCATCGCGATCTTGAACCCCGCCTGCACATACGTCACCCCAGCCGCGAGCGTTTCCGTGATAGAGGGGTGTGTGGGTAATGGAGGCATGGTTGTAGACATCGCCCTCGGAGTGGAGCCCGCCGTGGAAGTTAGGGGTGGGGCGCTGGTTGGGGCTTCGGGCATAGTCGACATGGATTGCAAAGGCTGTGTGGAAGGAGTTGCTGGCCGCAATACCACGGGCGCCGGGGTTGCAACGGGCAACTCTCCAGCGCAACCTGCCAGGAATCCCACCAAAACCGTCAAAATCCATATCCGCTTGAGGTTCAGCATGGTCATCCTCCATGTCATGATGAATCCACCCTCCGCGATAACTCAGGAAACAACAAAAAATGAAAGCGTTCAGAGCGTTTGCATATAAACAACACCGATACTGTACACAATCAGCATCTGGCCAGGACCGTAGGCCATCCACACGATATCATGCATATACGGCCATTTCAATCCCCCAAAAAGGGCGCCCGCAAGGATCAGATCGCTGACCAAAAAGAGAAAAGCGCCCGCAGCCAAAGGCCAGAAGGCCATGGATTGGCTCGCCATTCCCGCCGCCAAGCCAGCCGTGGTCGCCAACAGCAAGGCATAGGGTAATGCGGCCCAATGCACGACATGACGATGTTTCTGACCACGCATCACCATGCCCCACCATCCAATGAGTGCAATGATCCAAAACAACATCAACACTTGCCCAAATTGCATCATAGAGGGCGTCGAAAATCGCTTGGCGCCATACAAAATTGCACCGATATAGGCAAGGTGTCCCACGCCAAACGCCCCAATGCCGGCGATCACCGCCCTGGTCCCTTTAATCCCCAAAAGCTCAGCCAGGAAGAGATCGCCGAGCCCTCCGAAGGTCATTCCCAAAGCGATCCAAAACGCATACAGGCCCACCTCGGTGTGTTGCAAAAACAGCCACCAGCTCCATCCAGCGACAACCAACGTCCATGAAGAGGCCATGCGCGTCCACCTAGGCATCCGCCGATTCTCGTGGGGCGAACCGAGGATAAGCCCACCGAACAAGAACGCCGACCATAAAAACCACAGCGCAACCAGCCAAGCGCGTTGCAGAGGGGGAAAGAGCTCGAAATTCATAATGACTATTGTAGCTCAAAAGGAGATTCCGGGTATAATAAGCGTTATGCTACCTACAGGACACATCGAATGGACCTGGGCCGGGTTGAATTTTGTCCAGCGGCGCACAGGCCTTTTTCAAGACACCGATTACCGCGTGATGGCCCTGGCCGTGCTCGCTCCCGACCTGCTCGACAAACCATTGGCCTGGTTTGTTTTTCCCGAAGCCAATGCTGCACTTTTCTTTGGCCACACATTGCTCCTGCATGGAGGGCTTTGGGGATTAGCCTTTGCCACGGGACGCGGCCGACGCTGGCTCCCCTATCTCCTGGCCTTCTCTTCTCATCTCCTGCAAGATCGCATGTGGGGCTTCACCCAAACCTTGTTATGGCCCTTACGAGGATGGGGCTGGCACCCCTGGCGACACGTCGGCTCTCCCAACGAGATGCTCCATGCTTATCTGCAAATCATCATCCAGGAACCCATCCTCATCACTTTGGATGTCATCGGCGCAGGTTTATTGATCTGGTTTCTTTGGGACAGAAAACTCCTTACCAAAGATCGCCTTCTTTACTTTCTCCGCCGAGGACGCCCACCAGCCGACATAATTCCTGTGGAGCACGTTACATGAGAGTCATTGCAGGCAGCGCAAAAGGACGCAAACTAGAATCCGTACCAGGCGACAAGGTGCGCCCAATCACCGATAAAGCCAAAGAGGCTTTGTTTAGTATTCTCGGTGACCGGATTCATGGCGCCCGAATGTTGGACCTCTTTGGCGGCACCGGGGCCGTTGGCATCGAAGCATTAAGCCGAGGCGCCGACCATGTCACATTTGTCGAACGCTATCCACCTGCATTGAAGGTGATCGGTCACAATCTTCAAAAGACGCGATTGGCGGACCGAGCGTTTGTGGTGCGGGGAGACGCC
>WFTO01000318.1 GCA_015485435.1 Anaerolineae bacterium
CTGGCGAATGCGGCATTCGAGGGGCGGCTAGAAATCAATGAGCATGATATCCTCATTGGCGCTGAGCTGGCGTTGCCTCACCGGATGAAACGTCAGCCATTTGAGGAGGGGGTCTTACGGCCCCGTCAGCTACGAGAAAAACTGGAACAAGCGCGCGCCCAGGCCGACGCAGAATATCGTGAGCATCAGGAAGAGCTTAGCGACGGGAACGCGCCTCAGGACGTAAAAAAAAAGCCGACGATTCGTTAGCTGACGGCGAGGGTGACGACGCCGCGCCATCGGGCTATGATGACTACGCGCCCGTAAATGACAACTACAAAAACACGCCTGCTGATTCCAACCAGGGCGGCCAAAAACAGGCGCCGCGCCGCGTGGTTCCCGTGGGTGAGACCTTCAAGACGAAACGATTTGACACCAAGCTGGATCGCATGACCCGGGCTAAAGGCGGACGCCGGTCGACCACGCGCACCCATCGCAAACGGGGTCGTTACATCAAAGCTCGACCTGTAGGGCGAGAGCGAGCCAGCGACATTGCATTCGACGCCACGCTCCGCGAAGCGGCCGTACACCAGGCTCATCGACAGCGTCGCGGCGTCGCGTTCGTCATCGAGCGCCAGGATCTAAAGAAAAAAGTCCGGGTACGACGAGCATCTAACCTCATTCTCTTCGTGGTTGACGCCTCCTGGTCGATGGCCGCATCCGAACGAATGGAAGCGACCAAAGGCGCAGTCATGTCTTTGCTCGTCGACGCATATCAACGCAGGGACCAGGTGGGTATGATTGTCTTCCAGCGAGATCGGGCGCGCGTGGTGTTGCCCCCCACCAATAGTGTCGAGCTTGCCGAAAAAGCCCTGCGAGACATCCCCGTAGGGGGCAAGACTCCGCTCTCCTCAGGGCTCTTTCTGGCATACAACGTCATCATGGCCGCGCGGCGTCGTGATCCAGAAACCCGTCCCATTATGGTGCTACTCACTGACGGCGCTGGCAATGTCAGCATGACCGGCATGCCCGCCCAGGAAGAGGCCATGCGCATGGCCGAATTGTTCAAGCATGCGCGTATCCGTACCATCACCATCAATATGGAGCACGAAGCCTTCGATCGCGGACTGGCCAAAAAACTCGCACGAGCCCTGGGGGGCTCTCTGTATAATCTCCCAGAACTGCGCGCGGATTCATTGGTCAAAACCGTAGAAAACGAGCTTGTCTGGGCCAAATAATCCCCAAACGGACGACATGGGGGCTCTCTGCGAATCTCCGCCCGCCACATCGCAAACGTCCCAAAACGCCATGAAATCCATTTCGGCATGGCGTTTATTGGCTTTTCTTATGATTCCGATGTAAACTGAAAGGTGGTTGGCGCCTATCAATCTATATTCGCCTTCATCATGCAGAAATATAATGAAGGCTGACTATGTCCTCTTTTTGCCTTGATACAATCGTCAAGGCCCATATTGTCATGATGAAATTATCTTTATGAACGAAACTAAACGCCTGAAATCTGCTCTTTTTGTGGATTTCGACAACATCTATCTGGGCTTACGTCAATTAGACGAAGAAGCAGCCGAACAATTTGCGGCCAATCCGGCCCATTGGTTGCAGTGGTTGGAGGAAGGCATGCCGGGCATGCCCGATGAAAAACCCCAGGCGGGGAACAAACGCGACATCCTCATTCGAAAATGCTATCTGAATCCCCGAGATTTTCAAAGTTATCGCCCCTTCTTCACCCGTTCCGCGTTCTCGGTCGTCGATTGTCCATCGTTGACCTCACAAGGGAAAAACAGCGCGGACATCTACATGGTGATGGATATCCTCGATACATTGAATCACCCTACGAGATTCGATGAGTTCATCATCCTCTCGGGAGATTCAGACTTTATGCCCGTCTTGCTGCGGCTGCGTGCTTACAACCGTCGCACAGCCATCCTTTCGGCAGGCCCAGCCTCAGCCGCGTTCATTGCCGCCGCCGATCTGGTCATCAGCGAAGATGTGTTTATTGAACATGCCCTTGGTGTTGGCGGCGAAGAAGGGCGCAAACCAGCCAATGGCGCCCTTCCGCCTACCACCGCCACACCCGAGCTCCTGGACGCCATGGCTGAAAAGCTCTACGCAGAAGCTAGCGCCAATGGAGAAATCCTGGCCACAGACCTGCCC
>WFTO01000319.1 GCA_015485435.1 Anaerolineae bacterium
AGCGGAAACTCTCCCAGGCCATAACGGGCGCGAATCGACGGCTGCCGAAAGTGATGCCCGATCGCAACCAACTCCTTCCATGTCTTCGGAGGTTGCAACTTCTCTGCTTCAAACCAATCCTTTCGATACCAAAGGACGGTGGTGTCGGCATTGGTGGGAATGGTGCAAAGGGTGTCCTGATAGCTGTTCGCCGCGCGGATGGGTGGATATAGATCCTGCGTGATCTTGGCCACCCAGGAGGGGTCCAGCTCTTCGGGCGGGAGCAGATAACGCCGATGGGCGAATTCGGCCACCCATACCGAGTCGAGCACCGAGATATCGGGGGCCTGACCCCGGGCAACAGCCATGGATAAATGATCGTACAGCTCTCGAAATGGCACGACCTCAAAGGTCAATTCCAGATGGGCGTCAGGATGTTCCCGATTCCATAATCGGGCGGCCTCTTGCAAGGGCCACTGCCAACGGGTGTCGGGGATGGTCACCCGCAACGTCAGTCGCTCCTGATTTTTGGGCACCACAAACGTTCCCCTTCCTGCGCGGCGAGTCAACACCCCTTCGCGAACCAGTTCCAACAATGCCTGGCGTACAGGCGTGCGACTGATACCATACCGTTCACAAAGTTCGGCTTCCGTTGGCAACTTTTCGCCAGGCCCTAATTCACCACTTTCGATCTGTTTGAGGATCAACAGTTTCAGTTGATAATAGACAGGAATGGGCAGGGTTCGGTCAATTTCGTTCGTCACAGATGGGCACCATGTTAGGAGTCAATTGCTATAATGTCATTATAATATTATTTTAACGGAGCCAGAGGAGAAAGTCAACCAGGTCGAATATTTTCAAATATTGGACTAGCGCGCGTCCATGCCCGAATGGAGTTTCGCCAGAGTCCGCTCGGCGATCAGTCCCTGGCGTGCTCTACACCGAGGATTCACACCAATGCTTGCAGCTTGTCGACCTGATAGCCGGACAGATCGTGGGCGATAGCTATCAAGCGGATAACATCATAACTGTGCACCAATGCGCGAGCGACTTCGTGCTCATCCTCGGATTCTGTGACAAGTTCAAGGGCGGCGATGGCATAAAGGCTGTGTAACAGGCGCTCCATGGCCTCTTTATGATACCATTCCACCCCGTCGTAACGATGGACGCCCAGATATTGGCGCGCCTCCTCATCGGCCAGAAGCGCCTGCAGCAAAGCCCCGGGACGTACGGAATAGGGTTTGTGCATGATGTCTTGGTTGAGATGCCAATTTTGCCATCCGACCAGGATGCTCACCAATAAGGCCAATTGATCCGCCTGAAAAGGATCCAGGCCCAATGCTTGCAAACCTGCGCTGACCTCTTCGTCGAGCATCCAGTTATGATATCGTTCTCTGGCCCGGCTGGCTGGATCATCTTCTGGCAAGAGTTCGCCCAGCCGATGGATCAAGGCGTAACTGATTAACGCCAGCCAGGCGCTGTCGTCATCTTGCTGCAATCCTTTCAGGAGATAAGCTACCGCATCTCGATATTTTTTAGAGTGAGGCCATGGAAAATGTGTGGCTACATGGGGCAGGCGCAGCGCCGCCCTTAGCTCAACCATGATTTGACTTGCGAGGAAGCGCGTATCGGCCTCGCGGACCTGCGTTGTCTCAGAGCGTGATAACGCCGGCGCCTCTTCGGTGACGCCGTTCTGGGTGGCCTCAAGGCGCCGAAGCAAAATCGTTTCATCAAGATCATCCTCCTCGGCGTCCTTCGAGCGCATGGCGAACTCCAGGGCTATATCCAGGAAAGTTCGCAATCGGGTATGGTAGATTTCATCCCACGCCTTTTCTTGGGCGGGCGGAAGGGGTTGCCGATCACTTCGTTGGGCGAGCATCTCCTGCAACAAATCAGGATGAAAGAGGGCCCGAAACGCCTCGTGCAAGGGGCGCAATTCGATCTGGCGAATATACGCTTCGATGCTGGGCACGCCTCGTCCCGCCAACTCAGCTGCAGCCTGGGCATAACGACCATCGACATCGATAACAATGCGCCAATCTAAGTACACCAACCGGGTGTAAGCGCCCAAAGAGGCATAAAAGCCTTCATGAGCGAGCTGGGCTGCGTTTTGAATATATTCCAAACCAGAAAGCATCTCTCGATAAATGACGAACGCGGCGGGGTCCTTGGGTAGCCCCATACCCTCTACGAAACTTTCCTGCCGAAGCTGTTTTTGTGCGTCCTTGAATGGCACGGAAATACGAAGATGGCCTTGCGTATCAGCGAATTTGTTGTGGTAGAGGATCAGGGCGCGCTGATCGCCATAGCGGTTGGAGTAAGCCAACACATTCTCATCGACGCCGTCGGTGGTTTCGAAATCATACAGCCTGAAATGAGCGACGTCGGCAAAGAGGTAACGCCGTTTGAGCAGGGGCACAATCTCTCGTTGGTGTCGTTCGATCAAGGTTGTGTCAGGCGTTTCATCCCAATAGGCCCGATGATATTCCATCCCATACTTTTCGGCGAACCCTTCGAATTGACCATGTCCGATCATCGGCAGGCCAGGGACGGTCGCCATCACAGTAAAGACGCCGAAGTACTTATCGCCCTTGCCGAATTGAGATACCGCGGGGTCCTCGTCGGGGTTGGTCATAAAATTCACATATCGTTTCAATATCTCTGGATCGAAGCTCAACGTCTCTTTGATCTGATGGCGATACTTGTCGTTATCCTCATCGCGCATCATGTGCATGAAGGCACTGTTATACACACGATGCATGCCAAGGGTGCGCACAAAATAGCCCTCCATGAGCCAAAATGCCTCGGCCAGCAAGAGTGTGTCTGGTGCCTCTGCAGCAATGCGATCCACGACTTCGCGCCAGAATTCTCTGGGCATGCGGCGATCGAATTCCTCTTTGGTCATGGCGAAGGCGGCGCGAGAGGGAATGGCCCCACCCTGCCCGGGAAGGGGATGCCATAGGCGTTGAATATGACGCTTGACCAGGGTCATGGCGGCGTCGAAGCGGATGATGGGGAATTGGCGGGCGACGTGCAAAATGGTCTGGATCACCGCTTCTCGGGTTTCGGGATTCAGATAATCCAGCTGTGCCGTGTCGTTCCATGGCATCGACGTGCCATCGTTGCCATGATAAATATAGCGAACATCGCCGGTGGCCTGATCGACCCGTTTAAAAACCACCGCTGCATCGGTGCGGGTGTAGTAATGATCTTCGAGATAGATGCTGACACGGGGATCGTCGCACAGGTCGGGTCCTTGAAAGGTGTAAGATGGAAAGGGGCTGTAAGGCAAAGAAAGAAAACGATCTGGATGTTCGATCACCCAGCGGGAATCAATGGCCATATGATTGGGAGCCATATCTGAAGCCAGACGAATGCCGCGCTGCCAGGCCCGCTCTCGCAAGTTAGCCAGGGCCTCCTCACCCCCGAAATCGTCGGCGATGATGTAATCGTCAATGGCATAAGCCGATGCCACGGCTTCCGGATTGCCCATCATCTGCTTGATGCGTTGCGAGGCTCGACTGCGCCGCCAGAGCCCGATCAACCATAAACCTGTGATCCCTCGTGCAGCCAGCGTATCCAGTTCCTCATCCGGCACCTGATCCAGTCGGGTTATGGGACGCCCATAAAAACGAGAAAGCTGCCACAGCCAGACATAGGTGTTTTTGGCCAGCAATACAACCCTGGGCATCCAATCGGTGTCTGCCGTGTAGTTTTCCGACATCTCTTCCAACCAACTCAAATCGGCTGGCGGAGTGGGGCCCGGTGAGCCAGCAAAGCGCGGACGCTGCTCTTCGGCCATCATATCCAGTCCAAGAAGCAGCTTCAACGCCAAATCGCCCAGCCAGGGCGCCCAGTGCTCGCGAATGTAACGCAACTGTCCTTCAAGCGAATGGGGTGAGGCCTGAATGGGCTCGAGCAATATATCCACCAGACTTTTTCCCGTGCTGGCGAAGGAGGGCTGATCATCGAGGAAGTTCCGCAGGCCTTGGATGGCGGCAAGATAGGCCGTATCCGCGGCCAGCACCTCATCGTCAAACAATTCCTGATAAGGTTGGACGGCTGGATTTTGATTAGCAATCCAGAGCAACATCAACTCCTCAAGCGCAATCTCCCGATGAGAGAGACCGTGACTGGTCCCTTGCAGCCATGCTTCCTCGGTCATTTCGCCTCGATAGACGGCCAACGGTGGAAAGTGGGCCAAAAAGGTTTTTAGGGTTTTTTCCAAAGCATCTTGGCCCAACCGATCCGTGAGCGCCACCAACGCCCGTTGAAACAACGCCGGATCCACTTGCTGACGATATCGTTCGATCATGAGATGCATGATCTCATCCAACAACCCCATCGCATAAATATCAGAGGCGCGCACCGCCAGTTCGGGATGCTCCTCGGCATGACGCACGATGTTCATGCGATGGGCGAAACGCTGTGCGGATTGGAAATCGGCGATGATGGCCCGGCCATCGAACGCGAAAAGCCCCTCATCGAACTGATAGCGGTCGCGAGCATTGCGAGAAACATGGAATTCGAACATAGGAGTATGCCTCGACGAAATGAGCGATGTGGACTGGATGACTGCCAACTTTGCAGTAATGATGACAGTGTAGCGTGAATTTTCTTACAGGGCAAGGAAGAAGCCCGTTTATCTCCGTTATTTAAGGTTTTGTATGGAACAACACGGGACAAATGCAGTCTGGCAGCTCGCGCCTTGATCGTCACCTCGCCCACTCGCCATCTTTGCAACGCTACCTCGCCCGCAACGCGTCGAAAACATGAGGCGCCAGGACCTTGAAATGCTCTGGCCCAGACGCAAAAAGATGCTGTGCGTCCAACCATGACATGGTATAATGAGGGTGTCTTTGTCATCTTCCTTCCCAACCTTTTTGGAGAATTCGCTATGAGCAACCAGTATGACTACGATGTCCTGGTGTTAGGCGGCGGACCAGGCGGCTACGTCGCCGCGATTCGAGCCGCGCAATTGGGTCTAAAAACCGCGGTTGTTGAAAAGGAGCACCTAGGTGGTGTGTGCCTGAACTGGGGATGCATTCCCACCAAAGCACTCATCCGCAACGCTGACATAGTGCATCTGCTGGCGCGCGGCAAGGAGTTCGGCTTTAAGTTCGACAACCTGCAATTGGATTATACGGTGGCAGTGAAGCGAAGCAGACAAGTCTCCAGCAGGCTGGTGAAGGGTGTGGGCTTTTTGATGAAGAAGAATAAAATCGATGTCATACAGGGGAGTGGCGCCCTGACAGGGCCGCACACCCTTAATGTCGACGGAAAACAGGTGTCTGCCGCCCACATCATTCTGGCAACCGGGGCCAGCCCTGCGCTTTTGCCTGGCCTGACAGCGGACGGTACACGCATCCTCACCTACCGCCACGCCATTGTCCAAAAAGATCTGCCCAAACGATTGGTCATCGTTGGCGCCGGCCCCATCGGCATGGAATTTGCCTATGTATACAACGCCTATGGGGTTGAAGTGACGGTCGTCGAAATGCTACCGCACATCTTGCCCAATGAGGATCCCGAAGTGGCTGCGGTTGTTGCAAAAGCATTCCGCAAATATGGTGTGAAGCTGCTGGCGGCCACTCGCACCGAGGCCATTGAGGTCGTTGATGCCGGGGTTCGCATCAACGTGGTGAATCTGGAAACAGGCAAGAAGGAGCAGCTCGAAGCAGAGCAAGTGCTCATGGCGATTGGCGTGAAACCCAACAGTCGCGACATTGGCCTGGAAGCGGCCGGGGTTCAAACCAATGAGCGCGGCTGGGTGACCGTGAATGAAACCATGCAGACCAATGTTCCTCATATTTTCGCCATCGGCGATCTGAATGGCAAAATGCCCCTGGCCCATGTGGCCAGCGCCCAGGGCATTGTCGCGGCAGAAACCATCGCTGGCGTGCAAAGTGCGCCACTGGATGATTATAGCAACATGCCTCGATGCACGTATTGCCATCCCCAGGTCGCCAGCATTGGGCTTACAGAAGCCCAGGCCCGCGAAGCGGGATATGATATCAAGGTCGGCAAATTCCCCTTCCAGGCCAATGGCAAGGCGTTGGGTCTGGGAGAACGCGAGGGGTTTATCAAGCTCATCATGGATGCAAAATACCACGAAATTTTAGGCGTGCATATGGTCGGACCAGAAGTCACCGAGTTGTTGCCCGAATTAAGCTTGGCCAGAATGCTCGAACTGACCCCTGAGGAGATCGGTCGCAATGTGCATGCCCATCCCACGCTCTCAGAAACCATCATGGAAGCGGCCCACGCGGCCCTTGGGCACGCCATTCACATGTGATTTCAGACCTTCTTTTTCACTCAACGAGGTAAACCATGGAACCCATACCTATCATTCATTTCGGTTTAGGCCCCATCGGCCAACAAATTGGTCGCACCGCGGCCAATGAACCACGCGTGCAATCTGTGGGGGCGGTGGATATCAACCCCGACTTACAAAATCACACCTTGAACGAAATTTGTGATGCGGAACTGCCCGCGCTGCCTATCGTCTCCTCCCTGGCCCAGGTACAAGCTCCCGAAGGAGCCGTGGTCTTGCAGGCGACCGTTTCGAAACTGGAGCGAGCTCGGGATCAATTGCTGGAGGCCATCGCCAGAGGCTATCATGTGGTCTCGACGTGCGAAGAACTCGTGTGGCCGTGGGAGGATCATCCTGACCTGGCCGGAGAGCTTGACGAAGCCGCGCGTAAAGCCGGCGTCACCATCTTAGGGGTGGGGATCAACCCTGGCATGGTCATGGACACGCTGCCGGTGTTGATCAGCCGCATTGCCAGTGAGATCGAAGCGGTTCATGTCGCCCGTTATGTGGACGTGCTGGAACGACGCATTCCCCTACAAGAGAAAAACGGGCTTGGCAAAGACCCCGCCTGGGTGCAGGGGCAACTGGATCAGGGCCATATTGGCCATGTGGGATTGAAAGATAGCCTGCTGATGTTGGCTGCTGGACTGGGTTGGGAGCTTGACGCCACCGCCGTAGAAAGCAAGCCCATCGTGGCCCAGCAAGCCATCGAATCGGGCCTGGGATGGATCGAACCAGGACAATGCATTGGCATTCGCCAGCACGCCCAAGGATGGATTGCGGGCACGCCTCGGATCACCATGGACCTGATTATGGAGGCAGGCGTTGAAGGCGGCAGTCGTGACGAGATCCTCATTTCAGGCGATCAAACGCTTCATATGAAGTTAACCGGCGTCCATGGCGACAAAGCCACTGCCGACATCGTGGTCAACCAGGCCATGCGGGTTCCCAGCATGCCCCCAGGGCTCCAAACCATGCTTTCGGCTCCTCTCCAAGCTCGGCGATAGACGCCTCATAACCATCAAACCGATCCACCAAATCAAAACTACCAAATCATTTGCTTCTCCTAACCCCCCCTTTCTTTCCGATGACCTCTTATGTCTGACACGCTTCCCATCGAACTCGATCCAAATCCTCCAAAACATGACTGGAACAAACCCCAACTGACCCGGGGAAGACGCCCAGATTGGTTACGAGTCACCTCTCCTTCTGGAGAAACCTTCTTCCAGGTGAACCATCTCATCCGCGAAGAGCATCTGCACACCGTTTGTGAAGCCGCGGGATGCCCGAATCTGGGTGAATGTTGGGGACGGGGCACGGCTACCTTTCTCCTCCTCGGCGACACATGCACCCGCTCATGCGGATTCTGCAAGATCAAAGTCGGGCGCCCCGAAAAAGTCGATATCTTAGAGCCGATTCGCGTGGCCCGCACAGTGCAGCAGATGAACCTGCGGCACGCGGTTCTGACCTCGGTGAATCGCGACGAATTGCCCGATGGCGGCGCGTTCATATTCGCCGCCACTATCCGGAAAATCCGAGAGTTCCTGCCTGGCTGCACGATTGAAGTCCTGATCCCCGATTTTCAGGGCGATGAGCAGGCATTATGGACGGTGATGCGGGAAAAGCCCGAGATCCTAAATCACAACGTTGAAACAGTTCCCCGGCTCTACCGTCGCGTCAGGCCGCAGGCCAAATATGCCCGCTCCCTGGAAGTTTTGCGACGAGCCAAGGAGATGGATCCCCACACCCTGACGAAATCGGGCCTGATGGTGGGCCTGGGTGAACGATGGGAAGAAGTGCTTGAAGTCATGGAGGATCTTCGCCGCGTGGATGTGGACATTCTAACCATTGGCCAATATCTCCAACCCAGTCGATATCACCTCCCCATCGAACGCTACTGGCATCCCGACGAGTTCGCCGAATTGCGGCGCATCGGCGAAGAGGAATTCGGTTTCCGCTGGGTGGAATCGGGCCCGCTGGTGCGCTCTTCTTATCATGCTGATGGTCAAGCCCGGTTGATTGCGCGCACCGATATTCCGACCCCTGCAAGGGCTTGACAATGGCTCTGAAATCGGTTAGGATGCTGCCCGTTGAACATGATGACCTCCTGAACAGGCGTCGCACTCGCCCAAGGCGACGCTAAAGAGGGTGGACCGACCTGCATAATGATGCGGGCCAAGTCCGCCCTCTTTCTTTTCTCACCGACGCATCGTCGTTGAACCGTCCGCGATTCGTCATCCCGCTTCCCACATCCAGCTCTTGTTGCGCCTTGCCCCGGTCCAAGGGCATGACGCTACCCCGTCGGGTTGGATTCACCCTAGCCAGTCCTGTTACTTGAGGCACTTCCCATGACGAATTATCTTCCACTTGCCAAAACACTTCGCCCCAAACTGATTGCATGGCGTCGGGACTTTCATCAACATCCAGAACTCGGGTTTCAGGAATATCGCACAGCCGACATCGTCGCTCGTCACCTCAACACCCTTGGAATGGAAGTGAGCACGGGTGTGGGCAAGACGGGCGTGGTGGGCATCATCGAAGGAAGCGCCCCCGGCCCCGTCGTACTTCTGCGCTTCGACATGGATGCGCTGCCCATCACCGAAGCCACGGGGTTGCCCTTTGCCAGCGAGTACGACGGGCGGATGCATGCCTGCGGGCATGACGGGCATACAGCCATCGGTATGGGCGTGGCTGAACTGCTGGCTCTCACTCGCCAGTCCTGGCGCGGGACCGTGAAGCTCCTCTTCCAACCCGCCGAAGAAGGTCTCGGCGGCGCCAAAGCCACCATCCAGGATGGCGTGCTTGAAAATCCCACGCCGAGCGCGGCCTTCGCCCTCCATTTATGGAACCAATTTCCTCTGGGCAAACTTGTCGTCCAGCCTGGCCCATTAATGGCGGCAGCGGACCATTTTTCCATCACGATAATGGGGCATGGCGGTCATGGCGCTGTGCCCGAAGACACGGTAGACGCCCTCCTTGTAGGCGCTCAAGCGGTCTCAGCACTCCATCATATCATTAGCCGCAATATCTCGCCCCATGATACCGCCGTATTGAGCATTGGCCGTTTCCATGCGGGCGGGGCCTTCAACGTCATTGCTGAACAGGCTTATCTCGAGGGCACGCTGCGCACCTTTGCTCCCTCGGTGCGCGACCGATTGATCCAACGCATGGCCGAGACATTGGAGGGCGTCGCCGCCGCTTATGGGGCTCGGGCGTTCCTTGAAATCAAGGATCATGAATTTACGCCCGCCGTCATCAATGACGAAACCATGGCCGCCATCGCCTATCAGGCCGCCACACGCGTCATCCCCGAAAAGCACATTGAACGGATTCGCCCGATTATGGTTTCGGAGGATATGGCTGAAATTTTAAACCGCGTCCCCGGGTGTTATATTCTTTTGGGCGCAGAACCAGAGGGCGGTGCCAAAGGCCCCCACCATAACCCGCGCTTTGACATCCATGAAGACGCCTTGCCCCTCGCGGCCGCAATCATGGCCACTATTGCCACCGAGTATTTGCAAAAAGAGGGAACAGAGCCGCCGCCATCAACGTCTCTCTAGCAAGCTATGCCACCTCTTACGCTCCAAACCATTGCACCATAACCACACCCCATCGCCATGCCCTGGTTTTTAATCGAACCCTCTGGATATCGATATCCCATCAACGAAGAGGATGAAGAAGGCCTGAGCATTGGCCGCACTCCTGACAACGACGTCATCCTGGCCGATCTCGGCGTGTCTCGCCATCACGCGTATATTCGCGTCCGCGGCCAGGAAGCCTGGCTCTATGACCGGGAGAGCGCCAATGGCACCTGGCTCAATGGAGAGCGCATCACAGAACCGCGGTTGTTGCAATCTGGGGATATCATTCGGGTGGGAAATACGCAATTGCGAATGACTTACATCCCGCCTGAAGATGAGACGACCACACCGCCTCCGTCGTCGAGCGAACCAGTCAGCACCCAAGCGCCTGCTTATACGCCTTACATTCTCCTCGGCGTCATGTTGGGACTGTTGGGATTGGCCGCGGTGATCATCATGATTTGGCCCACGCTGCGAGGCCAGACAGCGCCCACCGTCACTCCATCCCCTTACACCCGTTATGCCAACGCCATTCGTTCCACGGTTTTCGTGTTAACACCTGTTGGCGACACGCCAAATGGTCGTGCGGGCACCGGCGTCATTCTTACGGATAAGGGACGCATCCTCACCGCATACAGTATTGTCATCAACCCAGCCACAGGGCGCTCTTATAACCGAAAAAACCAAGTGCTAATCGGTGCGTTTAGCTCAGAAAAATCCAACACTTTGGATTGGTATCTCGCACATGTGGTGCGCGCGGACCGGCAGAGAGACCTGGCCGTCGTCCAGATATTCGCCCGGGAGGATGGCTCCCCACTGCCGAACAGTTTTTCTCTTCCCGCCATCACTCTGGGGGATTCGGACGCGCTTGAAGCTGGGGCTGCGATTGGAGTCATTAGCTTCCCCGCCGGCGGAGAGAACACGGGGCCCAGTCTTGGTAAAGCGCTGGCTCTTGGCGAGGGCCGGGTGTTGGGCATTTTGCCTGATCCTGCGATCCAGGTTGAAATCGGATGGTTTACCACAGACATTGCCCTCAGCCAAAGCAATATTGGGGCGCCGGTCCTTGATGGCAGCGGTCGACTGGTGGGTTTGTATCCCGGCCCGGATGCGGCGGGAAAAAGTGGTATAGAAAATAGTTTTCGTCCTATCAATCTGGCGCGACCTTTGTGGGTCACGGGCCCATAACACGCGTTTTTCTACAGGCCCAGACGCCGGGCAAGAGGCAATACCAATGGATAGTAAGCGCGGTCCCAGGCCCCTACATAACGTACGATCTCGCCGCCAAATCCACGTTTAAATCGCCACACGCCCCACATGCCTGTCGGAGGCTCTGGAATGGGGGTGGTTGGGTCGATTCCAACCTCATCGGGCACGCCCCAAAGATCGTATTTGGTGCATCCTTGCCG
>WFTO01000320.1 GCA_015485435.1 Anaerolineae bacterium
CTTATTTACAGACCGATTGCCGCCATATCCTTATCGGGGATCACTGAGATCGCCGGCTTTGAATGACAGTGTAGGCCACAATGCCGATAAAAATTAGAATGGCGGTCGCATTCAACAGTCCGCCCCACAGACGCCACGCCCGCAATCCGGCCAGATCTCCCACAATACGCAACAACAAGGAGAGGTTAAGCAACACCAACGGACCATACATCCGCGGTGTGTAGCGCACCGGCAAACTGAGCACGGCGGGGAAAATGATGGGGGCATGACCAAAAATCATCGAAAACACAAAGCCAACAAACACGGTGTGTAGCATGGCGTCGTAATGGAATCCTGCGGGGATGGGGCCGTAGGCCATGAGCAGCAGCCCTCCAACGCCCAACCACACATAACCGGTCAGTAAACAAATAGCGATAAATTTCGGCAATCCCGGCAGTTTTACTGTGCGGCGAGCAATATCGAATCGAGCCAACCACAAGGCATACGCTGCCATGCCCAACCCCAACAGACGCACGCCTATATTGGCCTGCCATAATGTCAGCAACAGCCCGATCCCGGCGACGGCGGAGATCGCATAAAACGTAGGGAACGCCCACGCGGGCAAACGCTGCAACCGTCCCAGCTCCAACCGTTCTGCGGCGATAGTCAACACCAAAAACAACATCCACCACCAAACCGCCAGAAAGATGGGAAATCCCACGGCCCATAACAGATTGCCCACCAACAGCGCCAACACCCCCGCTTCAAGCAACCAGGTGAAAATGGCGGATTGTCGCTGAATGACCGCAGCGCCCACGGCCAGATAGAGCCCACTGCTCAGCACCAAAAGCCACGCCGCCAGGGTCAATTGCCCAGGGACAAAAATAATCATTAAACCGGCCACCACCGCGAGGACCGGCGCGCTATAGGCCCAGGTCTTTCCCAATGCCACCGCACGCTCCAGCGCGATTAACGCGCCAAAAAAACTGGAGATCATCAACGGTCCATGCATACCGGCCAGCTGGGGCGTCAAAGTAGGCCAATCCCACCCTATGCGCAGCAATGCCGCCCATAGGGTCACCAATAAAATCACCATGGAACCGGCTAAAGAAAGGGGACGCAATCGAGTCATAGGGGCCATCCTTTATCCCATCCATCCAAGCTGTTCCCGTGCGGCATCAGACATCATCTCCGGCGTCCATTGGGGATGCCATACCAGATTAACGCTGACTTCAGCATCGGGGAAAAATTGACGAAGCAGCATGTCTGCCTGGTCCACAATATAAGCGCCCAGAGGACAGGCTGCGGTCGTCATGGTCATATCAACATTTAACCGATTTCCTTCGATCGTGACCCCATACACCAAACCGAGATCCACGACATTGATCCCGATCTCTGGATCGATCACTTTGCGAAGGACTTCTAAAACTGCATCTTCCGTCATAACTATGCTCCAATGAGGAATTCGACACAAACAAGAGAGCATCACTCACTTTCCGCTCGCATCATACGATTCGAATCGCGTGTCGATTGCTGCGGTCGGTGAAGAGTTGCAAGCTGGTCTTGTTTGCTTTTCATCTTGAGAATGGCCTGAGATCATAACTCACGAAGAGAAAGATGCAAATTTCCTGAGAGACGTTACACATGATGCGCATGACCACCGGCCCCTCATGGTTCAGGGACATATTTCAGTACGCAATAACTGAGTAAGGAGGGCCATCGCCCCCTCTTCAATGATATCCAACACCCGTTCGGCTTGTTTCTCTCCGCCATAATAGGGGTCTGGAACATCCATGCCCAGATCGGGCGCATACGCCAGAAATAGATGGATTTTGGGATGATGTTCAGGAGGGGCCAACCGCAATAAGTCCTGCAGGTTCACGCGATCCATGGCAAAGATATAATCGAAGCGTTCGAAATCCGATGGTCGAATTTGACGTGCACGCAAATGCGCCATCTCCAAGCCACGGCGACGGGCCACTTGCAACATCAGCGGACAGGGAGGCTCGCCGATGTGATAATCGGCCGTACCCGCGGAATCTACCCACACATCCGCATCAAGGTTTCGAGTGGCCAACAAATCCTCAAAGACAACCTGGGCCGTGGGTGAACGGCAGATGTTTCCTAGACAAACAAAGAGAATGTTCGGCATAAGTTCTACAAAAGGACTTTCAATTCCGGAGCGATGAATGAGGTGTGCTCTTGAAGCACAACGTTTCGGTCCGCATAAAGGACTTGGCCACAAGCATGCCAGCGCCCTGACTTAAAGCAGGTCGTTCAGTCGGATGGCTGAAAAACGCTGCCAGGATGGCGGAAGCGCGGCATGTGTGGCCAAGAGGATCATGGTCGAGGCATTCGCCTCTTAGGGCTGTCCTGCAGCAGCCACCGGAGGCGTGGGCGCCGGCCTGGTTGCCAGCTCCTGATCAATCATCAGCAATCCAGGAGGATAATCTTTGACCATACGTATTCGGGCCAAGACGTCGTTCGCTGTTTTTTCTTCTTCCACCTGTTCATCAATAAACCATTGCAACAAGGTCTGTGTGGGATAGTCGTTTTCCTCCACGGCCAAGTTGTACAAATTGTGAATTAAGGCAGTTACCTTTTGTTCATGCGCCAAAACTTCGGCAAACACTTCTTCGACCGAGCCGAAATCGGTGGGAGGCGCATCGATTGCCTTCAAGATGACGCGAGCGCTGCGATCATTCATGAAATCGAAAAATCGCAACGCATGAAAAACCTCCTCCTCATACTGCATTCGCATCCAATGAGCCATGCCCGGCAAATCTTTGTATTCCAGATAGGCGGCCATGGAGAGATAGAGGTAGGCCGAGTAATATTCGGCGTTGATCTGATCATTGATAGCGGTTTGTAACCGTTCGCTAAACATGGTGTTTACTCCTTGATTTGAATCGATTCACGCGATGACGAATGAACAGCGCCGAAGGTGAATCTTTGAATTAAGTTCAACCTCATTTTATCCTATTACCCACCTTTGCACAACGAAAAAATGCGGAGCAGGGTAAGAGCTTCCTAAGAAGATTCGATGCGAAGTGTCTTCGATCTCTGGAAAATTAGGAAAGTCTCAGACCCTGCCCTATAATTGACCATCATCCCCAAGAAAAGGAACCTTATGATCATTGGAATTGACGCCTCAAGGGCCCTCACCGCCCGACGCACCGGCACCGAACGTTACAGTCTAGAATTGATCAACGCTCTGCTTGACCTCCAAAGTGAACACACATTCCGGCTGTATGTTCCTCGCACGCCACCCATTGGCCTATTCCGCGAACACGCCGAGATTGTCCTATTGCCTGGGAAGCGCCTGTGGACGCATTCCAAATTAGGGCCTCATACTCGTCGCCACCCTCCAGATGTCCTCTTCGTTCCCTCTCACGTGTTGCCAGTTTGGGGCCCAAAACACACCGTGGTGACTGTCCACGATCTGGGATATGAATACTACCCCGAAGCGCATCCGGCCGGCGAATTGCGTTATCTTCGCTGGAGCACAAAACGCCATGCACGCGTCGCCACCCGGATCATAGCTGATTCTCACGTCACCAAGAACGATCTCGTGACATGGTATGGTGCAGACCCAGAACGAATTCGCGTCATTTATCTCGCGCCCGATCCCAATCTACAACCGGTGCGAGACAAACTAAAGCTCTCCCTCACCATTGCCCAATTCGGCATCCCAGGATACGCCAAATACCTCTTACATGTCGGTGCCATGCGCCCACGGAAAAATTTAGATCGACTTCTGGAGGCATTTGCCATTGTCAGAGAACGTCGACCAGAGCAAAAACTCCACCTCATGCTGGTTGGCAATCTGGCCTCTGAAGGATATCGCTTACGCGAAAAAGCCAAAGCCATGGGCATTTTGGACTACATCCGTTTTCCTGGATATATTTTGCCACATCAAATCGCCACAGTGTACTCGGGCGCCGCTGCCTATGTGCTCCCTTCCTTATTCGAAGGCTTTGGTCTGCCAGCATTAGAAGCCCAGGCCTGCGAAACGCCTCTGGTTTGCGCTAATAGCTCCTCGTTGCCCGAAATTGCGGGCGATGGCGCCGTGTACTTTGATCCACTCGATGTCGAGGACATGGCAAACGCTATCGAGCAAGTTCTGACCGATGCAGACCTACGCCAGACGCTGATTGCCCACGGCAAAGAAAACCTCAAACGGTTCTCCTGGCAAAAAACTGCACAGGAAACCTTGGCTGTCCTCGAAGAAGCAGCGCAAAGCTGAGGATTCCCCTAGAACCTGAAAGCAAAGCTCAAACAAGTTGTTTTATGTCGATATTATCAATCATCCGATCACTTCTTTTCTTTCGCAATCCCATTTCCCAAAAACCGAATCATGCGCGCACTTCTATCCCTATCCGACAAAACCGGCCTGATTGAACTCGCCCGAGGCCTTCACCAGCTCGGGTATGAACTTATCGCCAGCGGAGGCACGGCAGCAGCCATTGCCAAAGCAGGCCTTCCCGTAATCACCGTCTCAGAGCTCACAGGATTTCCCGAGATATTGGGCGGACGAGTAAAAACGCTCCATCCTGCCATCCACGGAGCGATCCTGGCTCGCGACACCGATTCTGATCAGCAAGAGCTGGCGCAGCACCATATTCAGCCAATCGATATCGTCGTTTGCAACCTTTATCCCTTCCAAAAGACCATCGCCCAACCTGACATCTCCTTGGAGGAGGCCACCGAACAAATCGACATCGGCGGCGTCACCCTCCTGCGGGCAGCGGCCAAAAACTTCGATCGTGTCATTGTATTGGTCGATACCGCGGATTATGCCTGGGTGTTGAAAAAACTCTCTGACCAGGGACTTAGCAAACAAGATCGACAGCGATTGGCCCTAAAGGCCTTCAAGCATACCGCCGCTTACGACGCGGCGGTCAGTGATTGGCTGGCCAGCCAAACCCCTGACGAAACAGACCTTCTCCCTGAAACACTCATCCTCCGTCTGAAGAAAGCGCAATCGTTGCGCTACGGCGAAAACCCCCACCAGCAAGCTGCTTTTTACCACTGGGAAGGTTATCCACCGGCCTTTACCCAACTTCAAGGGAAAGCCCTGAGCTTCAATAACTTGGGCGATCTGCATGGCGCCTGGCGCGCAGCAAACGAATTCGACACACCAACCGTGGCCATCATCAAACACGCCAACCCATGTGGACTGGCCACAGCCGATGATCTCGTTCTCGCCTATCAGAAAGCGTTGGCTTCTGATCCTGTCAGCGCATTTGGCTCCATCATCGCCGTGAATCGTCCCGTCGATCTCCCGTTTGTAGAAGCCCTTGGCAAGCTCTTTGTGGAAGTACTGGCCGCCCCCGGATTCACAGCCGACGCGTTGGAACGTTTACAGCGCAAGAAAAATCTGCGGGTGATGCAGGCGACCGGCGCTCCCGGATTTCCGCTGGAGCTGCACACTGTTTATGGTGGCTTATTGGCCCACACGCCAGATGAGGCGCTCATTGCAGAGCAAAAGGTCGTGTCTAAACGACCACCGACCGCCGACGAAATGGCCGATTTGCTTTTTGCCTGGAAAGTCGTGAAGTGGGTAAAATCCAACGCCATCGTGTTTGCAAAAGATCGGGCAACCGTAGGGGTTGGCGCAGGCCAAATGAGTCGTGTTGATGCTGTAAAAATCGCAGGCATGAAAGCCGGTGAGCGGGCCCAAGGCGCCGTCATGGCCTCAGACGCCTTTTTCCCCTTCCCAGACGGCATTGAAGAAGCCGCCCGCCTTGGAATCACAGCTGTCATTCAGCCTGGCGGTTCCATTCGCGATGCTGAAGTCATCGCGGCTGCGGATGCCCTCGGATTGGCTATGGTCCTGACCGGGATGCGCCACTTCCGACATTGATCGGTGTTATAGTTTTCAACGTTCATAGGCGTCATCTATACGCCCGCACCTTCATCCCACTCAACTCCTGCGATCTTATGAAAAAACTTCTTTTCTACGTACGCGCCACGCTCATTTTGTTTTGGTTAGCCATTGCCACCATTGCCACCAGCATTTGGATGCTCTTTCACTCCAAGGAACGGGTGAATGCAGATCGATATTGGCTGGATTGGTGGCAAAAAGGAATCCCCAAAATCGTTCCCGTCAACTTTGTGGTGGAGGGAAAAGAATACATTGATTCGGTGCGCCCCGCCGTGTACGTGAGCAATCATCAGCACTTCCTCGATGCATTAATGATTGCTCAGGTATATCCTCCGCGCACATTGGTCGTTGCCAAAAAAGAGCTGAAGAAAATCCCTCTGGCGGGATACATTTTCGACAAAGCGGGGAACCTGTTCATTGATCGCAGCAATCGCGAAGCCTCCATTGCCATGCTCAATGATTTTGCCAAACGCATGCGCACAGAAGGATTAAACCTCTGGGTGCTTGTGGAAGGGCATCGCAACCGTGGCCAAACCGGGTTGTTGCCTTTCAAAAAAGGCGCGTTTTACACAGCCATCCAACTCCAAGTCCCCATCGTGCCGGTCGTTTTTGGCCCCAGCTACCAACAGATAGACATCCAAAGCGGCAACCTGAACGGAGGGACGATCTACATACGCGTCCTTGAGCCAATCCCCACCGAGGGCCTTACCAAGGACGACGTCAACGAGCTCTTACAAATCACCTACGAACGCATGTTGGCTGCTTTTCGCGGGTTGGAAGCCAAAACCTATGCCGCCACTGCCACAGAAGCCGCAGAACACCCCATTTCCGACAGCCTTTCCGCATCATAACCATCTTCCACCAACGCCTCCCCCCCACCCCATCAAAAGAAGGATGCGCCATGACCACAAAGTCTGAAAATCTTCTCACCCAACCGTTCGTACAGACCCGTTCTCTTATGCAGAACGTGTATCTCTACATGTTGCTTGCCATGACCATGACGGCCGGAGCCTCATGGTTCACATTGAACTCAGGGCTTGTGCGCTCGCTAAGCAGCCCCCTTTTGCTTTTCGGCATCTTCATGGTGCAACTGATCCTCGTCGGTGTTCTGTCATTTGCGCTGAATAAACTTTCCGTCCCCGCAGCCTTTGCCATCTTTTTTGGATACGCCGCGCTGACCGGCGTCACGCTCTCCGGCATCTTTTTATATTACGAGGTCGCCGATCTAACGCTGGCTTTTGTCTCCGCCGCGGCGCTTTTCCTCACCATGACCCTGGTGGGGATGTTCACCAAGGCGGATTTGACCAAGTTGGGGACCTATCTTTTCATTGGGCTCATCGGCGTGATCATTGCCCTGCTCATCAACATCTTCCTGCGCAGCAGTGTCATGGATTTGATCGTCAGCATCATCGGCGTGATCATCTTTACCGGGCTCACAGCCTATGACACCCAAAAACTCACACGGATGGCTCGAGACCCGCGCTTGCAAAATTCCGAAGGAGCCGTCATGACCCGGCTCAGCATCCTCGGTGCACTGGCTCTTTATCTGGATTTCTTGAACCTTTTCCTGTTTTTGCTGAGGATATTTGGGCGAAACCGCTGACCATCGTTTAACAGTCTATCTGCGGTGCAGCTGTCATACGCCACATCATTCGCTTTCGTTCATAGTCATAAGTCGCCCTAATCATTCCTGGGCTCCGACGGGACCATCTATCCTTTTTAGGAGGGATAACGGCTGGTTCTGGGCAAACTACCTCCTCGCTTCTGAGAGGGGGGCGGGCACAGAGTCAGTTTGTCAGCAACCCGTTTTGGTGTTAAGATGGATGGGTTGAAAGCTGGTTACAGCTCATCGGTCCGCGATTTGGCAGCCATTGGTCGTTGATTGATGCATTTTCAGAAATGGCTGAAATCATTGGAGTCAATGATGAATATTTATGTCGGAAATCTTCCTTATTCTACCACCGAAGCGGAGTTGAAGAACCTTTTTGCTAAGTTTGGCGAAGTTGTATCAGCAATTATTATTACGGATCATTATACAGGTCGTTCAAAAGGCTTTGGTTTCGTGGAAATGTCCAACCAACGTGAGGGCGAGACAGCCATTGCTGAGTTAGATGGCTTTCTATTTAACGGTCGCAACCTTCGCGTCAACATGGCCCGGCCACGCACACAACGTCCTCGCCGACGTTCTGATGACTGGTATTAATTTCCCTGCATCCCCAAATCCATCATTTCCCAAAGCGGGCGTCGCAGAAAGCGGACGCCCGCTTTTTACATTTAGGCGTCTTTGCGCCACGGGCCTAAGCCCTAAACACGTTAGTCCAAGAGACTCGATCCGCTCTAGGGGCGTCTTCAGCCAGAGCTTCGGCGGTCAACCAGACAATGCCCAACCAAAACAGATCGGCAAATAGCAAATGCAACACCTGCATGGTCACTGGCGCGTGCAACCAGTTGTTGATGAATCCCACCGCCCAGGTCAGCAGAATGACCCATATCAACATGCGTGCAGCGCGCTTCACGCGCGGGCTTGGACGCGCCAGGATGGCGTATCGCGCCAATAAGATCCAATAAACGCCCACAAGAATCGACGTCAAAGGGTGATAGATGCGGATGGCCAAAATGCCAGCCACTACAGGAGATTGATCAGGAGTGAGTCCGATTTGCAGGAAAAGGCTATCGCCCAAGGCGATAATAGCGCCCGTCACCACTAGAATGATGGCGATCAGCACGCCCACCCCATACAACCGACCGATCATCCCCTGATCGCGAAAATCAAACATCTTCCCTCCAGACGCCCAAAATGAGGTAAGAAACAACGCGCCCAATAACAAGAGGGTGTTGGTAAGATGCACCCCCATAATATACACGCGGGCCATGGAATCATCCGCTTCAACCCAACCAAATAAAACCAACGCCGCGCCGACCAATGACTCTAAAATCATAAAGAACATGGCAGCCACAGCGCCTTTACGCACCGGATGTCCTTCGGCGTAAGCAAGAAACGCCCACACCAACATAACGACTACCATCAGCAGAGCCAGGCCACTGCTTAAGCGATGCGTGTATTCAATCCATTGAGCGGAGCTTTGCAGCCCCGGGACGATTTCACCGTCACATGTGGGCCAATGTGCGCCACAACCTGCGCCGGATCCGGTTGCGCGCACCACAGCCCCCCAAAGAACGACAAACACATTGACAATGAGCGTCAGCCAGGCAAAAGAAGGAAAACGCTTTGCAGACCGCATAAACGGCTCCTTAGAAAAAGGGATAAAGTTATCATGACAATGTGTGGTATTCTATCAGATAAAGGACTCAAACATAAAACAAGGACTTGTTTCCACGAGGCTACGATACATCCCTGTGAAAATGCCACCCTGAATTGTTCTCAAATCATCCATCATCTAAGAGGTGTTCAATGGTCAAAAAAGGCGATCCCAAACTCCCGCCCACGGGTTGGCGGAAGTATATTTGGCGAGCCCCGATTTATCTCTACCGAATGGGGTTGGGGCCGATTCTTGGAAAAAGGTTCCTTCTTTTGACACACCGAGGTAGAAAAAGTGGATTGCCCCGACAAGCGGTCATCGAAATCGTCCGCTACGATCCCGAAAGAGATATGTACTATGTTGCCTCCGGATTTGGCACATCCTCAAACTGGTACCGCAATCTCCAGGCCCATCCCGAGGCAACCATCCAGATCGGCAATAGAACCTACTCTGTTCTCGCCCACTTTCTATCGCCTGAAGAATCGGGGGAGGAAATGCTACGTTACGCCCGGAAACATCGTCGGGCCGCGCTGGAGCTGGCCAGATTGATCGGCCTCAAAATCGAAGATCCAGAGGACGAAGAAGAATGGCGGACCATGGGGCGCGAGTTCGTTCCCTTTGTAGCGTTGCAAGTCGTATCCGAAGAGAGCACCTCCTCGGAGGACGCGTCTAATCCCTGACCTTCCCGCGAATCAGCCAATCCTCGCCCAACCGTTCCACACGGACATCCGTCAGGCGTGGCGCTTGAGCAAGTTGCCCAAACCCGCTGCCTCCGACCGGGCCAGGCGCTGTATCGCCCCCAATGATCATGGGGGCCAGAAAGGCCCATACTTCCTGCACGGCCCGGTGCTGAAAGAAGCTGCCCAATACCTTGCTCCCACCTTCAACGAGGAGACTCATCAACCCGATCTCCCCCAGATAGGCCAGCAGCGCTGCCACATCTACATGGCCGTTGTCATCGGCTGGCAACACAACAACATGAATCCCCATGGCCGCCAAAATCTCTCGACGCACAGTTGCCATGGCATCCGTGGTGGCGACCAGGGTTTTTGCAGGTGATCGCGGACGAAAAAGCCGGGCCAGGAGGGGGGCGCGGCCGCGAGAATCAAGCAGAATACGTATCGGCTGATGATCGTGAAGGGATCCATCGGGTTTGCGCGCTGTTAACATGGGATCATCAGCGAGAACCGTGCCCACGCCAACGAGAATCCCATCGATCTGACGTCGAAGATCATGGCCCCGCAGACGAGCTTCCGGCCCGGTAATCCACTGGCTCTCCCCACGAAAGGTAGCAATTTTTCCATCCAGACTACTGGCGAACTTGGCGATCACGTAAGGACGACGATGATGGATGTAATGGAAGAAAAATCGGTTGATCTCCCTGGCCTCCTTTTCCCGCAGACCGCGATGCACTTCAACGCCTGCAGCAGCCATGCGTTCCGCCCCCCCTTTGGCAAGGGGATTGGGATCAGGCGTGGCATAAAAAACTCGAGCGATGCCGGCATTGATGATCGCCGTGGAACATGGCGGCGTGCGCCCATGATGATTGCATGGCTCCAGCGTCACATACATATCCGCGCCTCGCGCTTGCTCGCCCGCCTTTTGCAATGCCACGATCTCCGCATGCGGATGCCCCACACCACGATGCCATCCTTCGGCGATAATGCGGCCATCCTTGACAATCACAGCGCCCACAGAAGGATTTGGGCTGGTTTCGCCCAAATGTGCGGTGGCCAAGGCCAACGCCCGAGCCATAAAGATGTCCTGTGGTGTAGCCTGGTTAGAATGCGCTTCCATGAAGTCGTATTTTCACGCAACCGAGTCAATTCCACAAATCAGCATATCCCTCGTAGTCCACACGTCGCCTGACATTCCACGCCTCCACGATGATCATAACACCCCCAACCCTTCCAATAACGTACAGGAACGTTTCAAGTGAAGGGTGCGTCGCAAAACGAAACATCCGCCGTCGGCAGACTGAACGCCACACACGAAAAATACGCCGATAGGCCCCAAATACCCCCATGACGCAACACATCCTTGCAGAAAATTCGACAATCATGTAAGATTTAATTTGGCGTCGCAAAGTCGCGGCCCCCTTTTGATCAACGACGCTCAAAAGGTTCAACAACATCATAAAAAGGAGGTGTTGCATTGGCAATTCCTACAGCTTTGTTGCGTCGTTTCTACGTCGGGAACAGCTTGCGAAACTATGGTGACGGGTTTGAATTTCAGCTGGCAAACCGCATTGCACCAACCACCATTATTTCGCTGGGCCCGATTGAGGTGGACGGCGAATTGTATGCTCCGAATCAGATCACAGTCAAGGCGAGCAGGCCACGGCCAGCCAGCGCCATCCGAGAAGGAGCACCTCTCTTTCTGAGTATGGGAAAAGTCGTGACGCTCTCAATCCCCGGGAAGCAGCTCACGCCCGGCCGACACCAAATCATCGTCCACGCGTTGACCAAAGAGGTCGGCCCCGTCTCCATCGAATTCGACGAAACAATCCGCAATTGAATATGCACAATCCTGTCCCTGGCCCTTCTCACGGCCAGGGGCAACCTTTTTTCAGGCGATTTGCGCAATCATCCCCCCATTGATTACACTTGAAACAAGCTATCGTATCCCACACAGTTGAATATTGATTTATCTTTCCACTTTTTCTTTTCCGGAGGATCAACGATGATCATCGGCGTGCCCAAGGAGATCAAAGATAATGAATATCGCGTCGCCATGACGCCAGGCGGCGTAAAACAACTCGTACATGAAGGCCATGAAGTTTGGGTTCAAAAGGGTGCGGGCGAAGGAAGTGGCTTTACGGATGAGGTCTATGAGCAAGCGGGGGCTACCATCGTTCCTACCGCCGCAGATGCATGGTCAGCCAACATGGTCGTCAAAGTCAAAGAGCCACAACCCTCCGAATATTCGTTTCTTCGCTCCGATTTGACGCTTTTCACTTACCTGCATCTGGCAGCTGATGAAGAATTAACCAAAGCCATGATTGCCAGCGGCGTGCTAGGCATCGCTTACGAAACCGTCGAATTGTCCAACGGCCATCTCCCTTTGCTTCAACCGATGAGCGAAGTTGCTGGTCGCATGTCCGTTCAGATCGGCGCGTACTATCTCGAAAAGATGAACGGCGGACGAGGTAAATTGCTGTCTGGCATCCCCGGCGTACGCCCTGCGGACGTGGTCATCATTGGTGGGGGCACCGTGGGCACCAATGCCGCAAAAATCGCCCTGGGCATGGGCGCCAATGTCGTGATCATCGACATCAACCTGGACCGACTTCGCTATCTGGATGACGTCCTGGGTGGCAGGCTGGCCACCATGGCATCCAACCCTGTCAATATCGCTGAGGCGGTCAAGCGAGCCGATTTACTAATTGGCGCAGTGCTGGTTAAAGGAGCTCGAGCGCCCAAACTGGTCTCTCGACAAATGATCCGTAGCATGAACCCTGGTAGCGTAGTTGTGGATGTCGCTGTTGACCAGGGAGGATGCATCGAAACAACCCACCCCACCACCCATTCAAACCCCACATATTTGGTGGATGGCGTTGTGCATTATTGCGTATCGAACATGCCTGGCGCTGTACCGCGGACCAGCACATACGGACTCAACAACGCCACGCTGCCCTACATGGTGAAACTCGCCAACCTCGGACCCGTGAAAGCGATCAAACAAGACCTCGCCTTAGCCAAAGGCGTGAACACATTCCGGGGACACGTCACCTATCCTGCCGTGGCGGAAGCGTTTCAACTATCCTGGACGCCATTAGAATCCTTGCTTTAATCTCACCACAACATTCATCATGCATTTGCACCATGCACCACGACCATCATCCTTCACAACCCAAAATCCGCACCGAAAACCTCTCTCGCGTAGCGGATGGCAAAGTTATTGTCAAAGACGTCAACCTGACCGTAGATGAAGGGGAAGTTTTGATGATCGTAGGGCCCAGTGGGTCCGGAAAATCCTCACTTCTGCGCCTCATCAATCGCCTCGATGAACCCACAGACGGCGTCGTCTATCTCGATGGCGTGGATTATCGAACCTTTCCTCCCCTGGAGCTTCGCCGCCGGGTGGGTATGATGATGCAAACCGCATTTCTGTTTCCGGAAACGGTTGCTGACAATATCCGTTTTGGGCCGCGCCAACGAGGCATCGAACTCACCGACGATGAAGTGGAAAACTTACTGGCGCGAGTAGGTCTTTCGGGATTCGCCAATCGCGAGGTCTCTCGACTTTCGGGCGGCGAGGCGCAACGAGTTGCCCTCGCCCGCGTCCTCGCCAACGATCCCGAAGTGATTCTATTGGATGAGCCCACCTCGGCGCTGGACCAGGAAGCCAAAGAAGCTGTAGAGGGAGTGCTGCAAGAAGTTATCCGGGAGGAATGTCTCACCTGCATCTGGGTCACTCACGATCTGCAACAGGCGCTGCGCATGGCCGATCGGGTCGGCCTCATGGAGGCAGGACGCCTCGTTCGCTTAGGCGCGCCTGAGGAGGTATTGCATGCTTAGCCATTTTATTCAAGATCCCATTTATCTGGCTGCAGCCCAGGCTCTGATTGCCGGGGGGCTGGCGGTCGTGATGCTGATCATTGCCAGCTTTTACGGCATTCATCTGGAAAAGGAAATCATCGTTGCTTTGGTGCGCGGGCTGATTCAAGTCGTTGCCGTGGGCTCGATCCTTCTTTTCATCTTTGATGGTCCTACGGTGCTTGGATTTGTGATCCTTGCAGGCATGATGGCCCTGGCAGCGAAAACCGCAGAAAAACGCGCGGGGGATCTGCCCGGCGCCTTCAAAATCACGTTTTGGGGCATTTTCATCGGCGCCGGCTCTGTGATCATTTTGATGACCCTGGCTGGGGTGATCGACACCAAACTGACAGCCCTCATCCCCATTGGCAGCATGATCATTGCCAACAGCATGAACTCGGTGGGGTTGGCCCTCGATCGATTTAAAGGAGAGGTCGAATCCCATGTCGGCCATATCGAAACCGCGCTGGCATTAGGGGCAGATGCCAAGACTGCGGTCAAGCCTTATACCCAGGCCGCCATCAAGGCCAGTCTGATTCCTCGTATCGACTCCCTTCGCTCTCTTGGCATCGTGTGGATTCCCGGCGTCATGACCGGTATGTTGCTAGGAGGCAGTCAGCCAGTTGAGGCAGCGCTCTACCAATTCGTCATCATGGCCATGATTTTGACCATCTCCGGATTGGCTTCCCTGGTGAGTGCGCTCCTGATGGCCAACGAAATCTTCACTCCAGCGGAACAGCTAGCCCTCAGGCGCTAAACGCGTCCCAAAAGCCATGTAAAAACAAACCGTCTGACCACAAGCAAACCAGCGAGGATATCACCGAACATGGCGGCCCGAAGCAGATCATTCTCTATGGTATCCCTTGAACTCCAATGAAACTCAAGCAAATTGGCACAGACGGCCAGATTCTATAAACGCGATGTGCGGAACTGACCATTTGCACTGATGCAGCTCATGAACCCGGCCTTGACCTACAACCGCCTTCGTAAAGGAGAAAGTAAGCAGGATGACGTAGCCTTTACGGCCAAACCCCATCCTGCTTTTCAGACGAACCTGGAGACCGTCTAGTCCTTTTCATGTAGCAACGCCCATTCCAAGCCATCGGCAAGAGCCTGCCAACTGGCTTCGATGATATTGGCGCTGGCCCCCACGGTTGTCCATCGCTTTTCGCCATCGCTGAAGTCGATGAGCACCCGGGTGGTAGCCGCCGTGGCCATATGCGTATCGAGAATGCGCACCTTGTAATCGACCAGATGCACGCGTTTGAGTTGTGGGTAAATGCGCTCCAAGGCTTTCCGCAGAGCTTTGTTCAGGGCATTAACCGGCCCATTGCCTTCAGCGACTTCATGGTGGACCTGATCATCCACCTGCACTTTCACGGTGGCCTCGGCGAAGGTTCCCCGGCCCCGCCGGTGTTCTACATTGGCGGTGAAGTCGATCAGCTCGAAGGGAGGCTTATAATCAGGCTGTGTCCTACGAAGCAGAAGCTCCACCGAAGCATCGGCCGCTTCAAAGGCAAACCCACGGTGTTCCAACTCTTTGATCTGGGCCAATACAGCCTTTTCCTGTTCCCGAGTCACGCCCTCCAGGCCGAATTGCGCCCGCTTCACGGCAATATTATCCTTACCAGACAAATCGGAAACCACCACGCGCATGCGGTTGCCCACTAGCTTGGGATCGATGTGTTGATAGCTGTCGGGATTTTTGACCATGGCATTGACGTGAACGCCGCCTTTGTGGGCGAAGGCGCTGCGGCCTACATAGGGTGCATGATCATCAGGAGCCAGATTAGCCAACTCACTCACAAAGATGGCCACCTCAGTGAGTTTGCGCAGCTGCTCAGGCCTCACCACCTCCAATCCCATTTTCAAGTTTAAGTTGGCAATGATGGAAATAAGATTGCTGTTGCCGCAGCGTTCGCCATACCCATTCACTGTGCCCTGGACGTGTACGACGCCTGCCCGAACCGCGGCCAGGGCGTTAGCCACGCCGACTTCCCCATCATTATGAGGATGAATGCCTAAAGGCGTACGGATGCCGGCCTCCTGGACTTCATGCACGATGCGCTCAACCTCCCAAGGCATGGTGCCGCCATTGGTGTCACAGAGAACAATCACATCCGCTCCAGCTTTTTCCGCCGCCTCCAGAGTGCGCAAGGCATATTCGGGGTCCGCCTTGTAACCATCAAAGAAATGCTCGGCGTCATACATGACCTCCTTGCCATTTTCTTTGAGGTAGGATACGGTGTCGTAGATCATGGTCACATTTTCGTCAAGTGTTGTTCGCAGTACGTCGAATACATGCAACGTCCAGGTCTTGCCGAAAATGGTGACCACGTCTGTGCCCGTATCGAGCAACATCTGCACCTGAGGGTCTTGCTCAACCGGCGTGTGCGCTTTACGGGTGGAGCCGAAGGCGGCAATTCGCGCCTGTTGCAACTGCAATTCGGTCTTTGCCCGCTCGAAGAAATCCATATCCTTGGGGTTCGATCCGGGCCAGCCGCCCTCAATATAATGGACGCCCAATTCGTCCAATTTGCGGGCAATACGCAGCTTGTCACCAGCGGAGAAGTTCACGCCTTCTCCCTGAGTGCCGTCGCGAAGGGTGGTGTCATACAATTGAATTGTTGGATTCATGGTTGCGGGCCTTATCATCAGAAGAGTTTGAGAAAAATGAAAAACGTCGAATCAACGTATCAATACAAAAAATTTCGAACGATTTCGCCCATCGCTTCCGTACCGACAATCTCGATGGTCTGATCCGGGGAAGCGACGCCTGCAAGATCGGGCGTTCGATACCCGGCGTCGAGCGATCGCTCGACCGCCCTCTCGATAACATCCGCAGCGTCTTTCTCGCCAAAAGAATAACGAAGCATCATCGCTGTCGACAGAATCGTCGCCAGGGGGTTGGCAACACCCTGTCCGGCGATGTCGGGAGCGGAACCGTGAATGGGTTCATAGAGCCCCACCCGGCCTTCGCCCAGGCTCGCTGAAGGCAACATTCCCATCGAGCCAGCCAGCATGGCCGCCTCGTCGGTAATGATATCGCCAAACATGTTGCCACTGACAATGACATCGAAATCCGCGGGGCGCCTGATCAGATACATGGTCATGGCGTCCACCAGGACATGTTCCAATGTCACGTCGGGGAATTCCGTCTCGACGAGGTGTTGTGTGGTCTGACGCCAAAGGCGAGATGAGGCCAAGACATTGGCTTTATCGACGGATGTGAGCTTTCCACGTCGCTCCTGGGCGGCTTTGGCCGCGACACGCACCACGCGCTCTACCTCCGGACGGGTGTACAACATCGTGTCATACGCCTCCTCGGACCCCTCTTCTCGCGGACCGAAGTAGATGCCGCCGGTCAACTCGCGGACCACCAATAAGTCCACGCCCGCCAGCACATCGGGCTTTAGGGAAGACGCGGAAATCAGCTGAGGATAAATTTTGACTGGTCGCAGATTGGCATACAGGCCTAAACCTTTGCGGATGCCTAACAGTCCTTGTTCTGGACGCACGGCCGCGGTGGGATCACTCCATTTGGGCCCACCGACCGCGCCCAGCAACACAGCATCCGCCTGTCGACAGGCCTGCAGCGTCTCTTCGGGCAGCGGCTGGCCTGTTTCATCAATGGCAATGCCACCGATCAACCTTTCTTCAAATGTAAATTGCAAATCAAAAAGAGGGGATAGAGCCTCCAAAGTTTTTCGCGCTTCGCGAACTACTTCGGGGCCGATGCCATCTCCGGGCAAAAGCACAATATGATAATTTTTTGACATGATTGTTAGCTATGATGGAATCTCTTCACAAAACTGGATGGGAATTCGATAAAATTCGTTGGGCGCTCAACAAGAGGATATCACAGCCTGTTGGGCGCGATAGAAACGCCTGGAATCCATGGTCTAAAATCAAAGATTCCTTTCGAAAAAATTCCCCAACCCCATTGTTGGAGGCGCGACAAGGAACAAGTCCATGTCAATGATACTCGTTGGGATCAAACGCTCGGTTCAGGGGATCATGTTCATGTTCCCACTCGCGTTCATGCGGCGCCTCTTGCGCCTCTTCCTCCAGGAAAGCAGGCTGGTAACCCTGATTAATATACCGATTCCAATATTGTTGCTGCTCTTTGACTTCATATTCGCTGCTGGTTTGAAATCGGTTGCTGAGTTGATCTTCGCGTGTCATGATCAGGTCTCCTTTCGGCACAAATGAAATTCAGAGATGAAGAGAATGGATCGTTTTATTTTCCCCAGGCCCGTTCATAAGCCTGGATGGCGTCGAGATTGGCAAGCAGATAGCCCAGATCGTCCAGGCCTTGAATCAGGCACTGCTTGCGGTATGGATCGATCTGAAAGGCGTATTGTTGGCCATCGGGCAGGGTGACCGTCTGACCAGGAAGATCGATGCGAATACGCACGCTGGGATCTTCCTCCACCATATCCATCAGCATGTTGACCGTAGACTCTGAGAGGGGGATAGGCAACAAGCCATTTTTCAGAGCATTGTTATAGAAGATGTCTGCGAAATTGGGGGCGATGACTGCACGAAATCCGTAATCGGTCAAAGCCCAAACCGCATGCTCTCGACTGGAGCCGCTGCCAAAATTTTTGCCAGAGATAAGAATTTCGGCATGGGCGTATTGTGGCAAATTCAGCACAAACTCAGGGTTCGGGCGACCATCAGGCAGGTAACGCCAGGCGGCAAAGAGGCCTTTGCCCATGCCATCGCGGGTGACTGCGGTGAGATATCGCGCTGGAATGATCTGATCGGTATCTACATTTTCCGCCCGTAAAGGCGCTGCCGTTGCGTAAATCGTGGTGAATGGTTTCATGTGCTTGCAATGATGTGAAGCTGAGTGGTTTAGAGGATGTCGCGAACGTCGATGATGCGGCCATGGATGGCGGCAGCCGCAGCCATGAGAGGGCTCATGAGGAAGGTGCGGGCGCCAGGCCCCTGTCGACCGCGAAAGTTCCGATTACTGGTGCTGGCAACGTACTGACCAGGACCAGCTTTGTCATCATTCATGGCCAAACACATGCTGCAACCAGCATTACGCCATTCGAAGCCCGCTTCCATGAATATGCGGTCGAGTCCTTCGGCCTCGGCCTGGGCCTTGACATTTTTCGAACCGGGCACTACCAGCGCCTGCACACCATCGGCGACCTTCCGGCCTTTCACCACTTGAGCCGCCATCCGCAGATCTTCAATGCGGCTGTTCGTACAAGAGCCAATAAACACGATGTCGATGGGCTGTCCTTCCATGGGCTGTCCTTCCTTCAAGCCCATGTATTCGAGCGCGGCCAATAGATCGCGACGTTGGCCGGGGTCTTCCAACGCATCCAGAGTGGGCACTCTACCTGTGATAGGAACGCCTTGCCCAGGATTGACGCCGTAAGTCACCATGGGAACGAGCTCATCCGCGGTGATGGTCAATTCCTTATCAAACATGGCCCCCTCATCCGTGGCCAGCGTTCGCCAATAAGCCACCGCTTTGTCCCATGCATCGCCGCTGGGGGCGTAAGGACGCCCTTTCAACCAGGCAAAGGTGGTTTCATCGGGTGCGATCATGCCTGCTCGCGCCCCTCCTTCGATGCTCATATTGCAAATGGTCATGCGCCCCGCCATATCCAGCTTTTGGATGGCGCTCCCGCGATATTCGAATACATACCCGCGGCCGCCAGCGACGCCATTCTTGGCAATGATGGCGAGGATGATATCCTTGGCGGTTACACCAGGCCCCAGCTCGCCCTCCACATTAATGGCAAAGGTTTTGGGCTTGTGTTGAAGCAAGGTCTGAGTCGCCAGCACATGCCCGACTTCGCTCGTGCCAATGCCAAAGGCGAGGGCGCCAAACGCGCCATGGGTGCTGGTGTGACTATCGCCGCATACAATGGTGCTACCCGGATGGGTAATGCCCATCTCTGGTCCAACCACGTGGACGATCCCCTGTGTAGGGCCTTCGATATCCCAGAGGGTCACGCCGAACTCTTCGCAGTTTCGGCGGAGGGTGTCGACTTGAAGACGCGCATCTTTTGGCCATTTTTCTGGGGGTTCAGGCCGGGTGGGGATGGCGTGATCCATGGTGGCAAAGGTGCGATCGGGACGTCGCACCCGCAAGCCACGCTCTCGCAGCATATTAAATGCCTGGGGCGAGGTCACCTCGTGAATAAGGTGGGCGTCAATGTAAAGGATGGCGGGAGCGCCTTCATCTTGTTTGACGACGTGCGCTTCCCAAACTTTTTCGAAAAGGGTTTTGGGCGTTGATGTCATGATGTGTTGAGACGATGAATGATTGTTTTGTGTGGGATAGGATGGAATGGGATCAATACAGACGATCGGTGGCGATGTCTCAAGCCAGGGTCGTCTCAGGCTGCGAATCGGGTGCATCGCTGATGTGAATGGCGGCGCTTTCCTCATCGCCTGCCGCGATCAGCTTGTTTAGGGCCTGCATGTATGCTTTGGCGCTGGCGACGACAATATCGGTGTCTACGCCCCGCCCTGAGAAAAGCCGGCGACGAGGTCGTCCCTGGGGGGTGAATTTGTAGCCGCGACTATCGGGCGCCTCGATGCGGATGGTCACATCACCGTTGGCATCCATACCTTCGGTGATCGCCTGCACCAGATATTCCACCAACCGATTGGGTACGCCGACAATGCGGTTAATGCCCTGGTACATCGCATCGACAGGCCCAGCGCCAAAGCCGGCGTCGGTGACTTCTTCGCCGGTTTCTAGATTGCGCAGGGTCACCACCGCCGTAGGAATGACGTTGGTGCCGGTTTGGACCTGCACATTCACAAGCTCCCAAACCTCTCGGGGTTGGTACACCTCATCGGCTACCAGCGCCTCTATATCCGCATCGGAGACGGTTTTCTTCTTATCCGCCAGTTCTTTGAAACGGCGAAAAGCGCGATTGAGCTCTTCATCGTCCAGACGATACCCCATATCCTCCAGCCGTTTACGAAACGCATGACGCCCCGAATGTTTTCCCAATACGAGACGGCTATGACTCAGTCCGATCAGGGAAGCGTCCATGATTTCGTAGGTGCGCTTATGTTTCAACATGCCATCCTGATGGATGCCCGCTTCATGGGCGAAGGCATTTGCGCCTACTATGGCCTTGTTCGGCTGGATCAACATGCCCGTGTAGCGGCTCACCATGTCCGATGTGCGGTGGATCTCCTGGGTAATGATGTTGGTGTCCACCTCGTAGACCTGTTGACGTACATACAAGGCCATGACCACTTCTTCCAGACTGGTATTTCCTGCGCGTTCGCCAATGCCATTCACGGTAACTTCCACCTGACGAGCGCCAGCCTGAATCCCAGCCAGGGCGTTGGCGGTGGCCAGGCCCAGATCATTGTGGGTGTGGACGGAGATGATCACGTCCTTGGCGCCGGGCGTGTGCTCGCGGATGTCGGCGATGAGTTTGCCGAACTCCTCGGGCGTGGTGTAGCCCACGGTGTCGGGGATGTTGATGGTGGTGGCGCCGGCTTCGATGGCCGCCTGCAACACCCGATACAAGAACTCGGGATCGCTACGGCCCGCGTCCTCGGGACTGAATTCAACGTCATCGGTGTATTGTTTGGCGTAAGCGACCATCTCACGCACCCGGGCCACGACCTCGTCGGGTGACATGCGCAATTTGTATTTCATGTGCACCGGAGATGTGGCCAAAAAGGTGTGGATGCGTGGACGCTTGGCTGGCTGCACAGCCTCCCAGGCCTTATCGATGTCGCTCTTGTTGGCCCGGGCCAGCCCACAGATCACGGGCGGTTCCGCGGGTTGTCCAAATTTGTCGATGCGCGGCTCGCGTCCGACCGTCTCTGCGATGCGCTTCACCGCGGCGAGATCGCCGGGCGAAGCCGCTGGAAAGCCCGCCTCGATGATGTCAACGCCCAGACGCGCCAGCTGCTTGGCGATGTCAAGCTTTTCCTCTGCATTCAACGTGGCGCCAGGGGATTGCTCGCCATCGCGTAAAGTGGTGTCGAAAATCAGGACCACGTCTCGATCATGAATAGGAGGTTCGCTCATGAATAAACTCCTGTCGAATGAGCATGTTGGTGGTTGGGGTGGAAAGAGCGCCGTAGGGGGAGGATGCAGGAGGATTGTTCCCGCATCCTCAAATATAAGCGCTAGCGACGAAGGTCAGCTCAATCAATCTCAACAGGATTGAGCCAAGGCATCATGCGGCGGAGCTGACGCCCCACCTTTTCAATCAGGTGATTACGCTCCTCTCGGCGACGGGCATTGAAGTTGGGGCGGCCTTTCGCGTTCTCCTCGATCCATTCTTCGGCATACGCCCCCGATTGAATGTCTGCCAGAATCTTCTTCATGGCCTCTCGCGACTGTTCGTTGATGACTTTTCGACCGGCATGGTAATCGCCGTGCTCAGCGGTGTCGCTGACGCTGTAGCGCATATAAGCCAATCCGCCTTGATAGAAGAGGTCCACGATCAGTTTCATTTCGTGCATGGTCTCGAAATAGGCTACTTCAGGTTGGTAGCCCGCTTCGACCAGGGTTTCAAACCCCGCTTTGATGAGCTCGCTGACGCCGCCGCAGAGCACAGCCTGCTCGCCAAAGAGGTCTGTTTCCGTTTCTTCGGCAAAGGTGGTCACCAGAGCCCCTGCCCGGGTGCCCCCGATGGCCTTGGCGTATGCCAATACATCCTCCCAGGCATGACCGGTGGCGTCCTGATAGACGGCGACAAGAACTGGCGTACCCACGCCTTCCACGAATAGCTCGCGCACGCGATGGCCTGGGGCCTTGGGCGCAACCATGCTGACGTCCACCTCCTTAGGAGGCACAATCTGGCCGAAACGGATATTGAAGCCATGCCCGAACATTAACGTATTCCCAGGTTCAAGATGGGGCTCGATGGCCTCTTTGTAAACCTGGGCCTGCTTTGTATCAGGAATTAAGACCATGATCATGTCGGCTTCCTGACAGGCCTGAGTGGTCGGGACCACCCGCAGACCCTCGGCTTCCGCCTTCTCCCAGGAAGGAGAACCTTCATACAGCCCAACGCGTACATCCATCCCACTATCTCGCAAGCTGAGAGCGTGGGCGTGGCCCTGGCTGCCATAGCCGAGCACAGCGATCTTACGTCCTTCAAGATGAGAGAGGTCAGCGTCTTTGTCGTAGTAGATGGTTGCCATGGATGTAGTCCTCGAATAGAAAATGGATGGTGATGAATGATTGGATGGAAAAAATATGGTAGTTGGAGTGGTTCAAAGCGCGATGCGACGAGCGTGCTTGCCGTTGCCGTTGGCGCCGTTGGCGCGACCTCGCGTCATGGCGATGGGGCCGGTGCGCACCATCTCAGTGACGGGAAAGTTGGAAAGCAGCTCAATGAGGCTATCCAATCGATCCTGATCACCGACAGCCTGAACGACCAGCGAATCGAGGCTGACATCAATGATGCTGGCTCGATAAATATCGACCAGTTGCATGACTTCAGGCCTGGTTTGGGCATTGACCTTAACGCGAATAAGGGCCATTTCACGCCGGACGGCTGGCTTGCCGGTGACGTTTTCAACCTTCAATACGTTGATCTGCTTGTCTAATTGCTTGATGGCTTGTTCGACCATCTGGTCATCGCCGACCACGGTAAAGGTCAGACGGCTGACGCCTGGGCGTTCGCTATGTCCCACAGCCAGACTTTCGATGTTGAAATTTCGGCGGCGGAAGAGGCTCAGCACCCGACTGAGCACTCCGGGTTTATCCTCAAGCCAGGCGATCACGGTATGCTTGTTAAATGTGCTTGGATCGTGGGTCATGATTGGACTCCTGATGATAAAAACTCATCGAAACATAGAGAAAAACAAGATTTCAGTTGAATGCGGCGGAAGGCGTTCATTTACCAGGCAGGTTGCAACCCGCTCGGTCCTTGCACGATCCGTCGTCGTAGCAGATTGTCGATAGCCTCACCGGGCGCGACCATGGGATAGACGTTGACTTCTTCTTTGACCTGGAAGTCAATGAGATAGGGGCCTTCATGGCTGTTCGCCTCTTCCAACGCGGCGACGACCTCTTCTTTAGTGGTCACTCGGCGGGCGGGAATGCCATAGGCCTGGGCCAAAAGCATGTAATCAGGACTTTGAATCGGGGTGCCAGCATAATTCTTTTCGTAGAAGAGCTCCTGCCACTGGCGAACCATGCCCAAAAAACCGTTGTTGATGATCGCTATTTTGACCGGCACACGCTCCTGCATGATCACTCCCAGCTCTTGTAGGGTCATCTGAAAACCACCATCGCCCACCACTGCCCAGACGGTTTCATCAGGCGAGGCATAGTGGGCGCCGATAGCTGCAGGCAATGCATATCCCATGGTGCCCAGACCGCCGCTGGTCAATAGCTGTCGGGGTTTGTCATGCAGAAAATATTGGGCCTCCCACATCTGATGTTGCCCCACGTCTGTCACAATGATAGCGTCGCCCTGGGTGACATGCCATAATTGCCTCATGACGTATGGCGGAATCAGTTCATCGACTTCTGCGTTCAGGATGTCCAATTCTTGGGACTCATGGTTCCATTCCTCGATTTTGGCCATCCAGTTCTGATGGCGTGCGGGGTTGACCTTCCCCAACAGCGCTTGCAGAGCCTCTTTAGCGTCCGCGAGAATTGCTACGTCCACGGGAACATTTTTGTTGATCTCAGCAGGATCGAATTCGATATGGATGATCTTGGCGTTGGGAGCAAAGGCGTCCAGATCGCCGGTCACGCGGTCATCAAAACGCATGCCCACTGCGATGAGGACATCGCTTTCCTGGATGGCTTTATTGGCCCGCGCTTCGCCATGCATTCCACACATGCCCAGGCTGAGAGGATGGGTTTCGGGGATATCCCCCAGCCCCAACAGGGTCATCGCCACCGGAATGTGTGCTTTTTCAGCCAGTTGCCGCAGTTCATTTTCGGCATGGGCCATCTGCACGCCATGTCCGGCAATGATTACTGGGCGATGAGATTGATTGATGAGTTCCGCCGCGGCCTCGACCGCATCCATGTCAAGGCCGGTGTAGGGCCGATAGCCGGGAAGGTCTAATTTCTCCGGGAACACAAACTCGGTCTCATCGTTGAGTACATCTTTACAGATGTCCACTAGCACAGGTCCGGGACGACCTGTACGGGCGATATAGAACGCTTCTCTCAAGATGCGAGCGAGATCCTGGATGTTTGTAACCAGATAATTGTGCTTGGTGACAGCCTGGGTGACGCCAGTGACATCGGTTTCCTGAAAAGCGTCATTGCCTAGCAATGTGGTGGGGACCTGTCCGGTAATGGCGACAATCGGAACCGAATCCATCATGGCTGTAGCCAGGGCGGTGACCAGATTGGTCGCGGCCGGGCCAGAGGTCACCGTAACGACGCCCACATCGCCTGAGACGCGAGCATAACCATCGGCCATGTGACCTGCGCCTTGCTCGTGTCGGGCAAGGATGTGGCGGACGGGGTAAGCGGGCATGGCGTCGTAGACGGGCAGAATGGCACCGCCAGGGTGTCCGAATACGGTGCTGACGCCCTCGCGGGTCAACACTTCCCAAACGATCTGTGCGCCTGTTCGCTTCATGTTCTTCTCCTGATGTGGAAGAGATGGCTGCCGTTTGTGCGGAAACACATTGGCATGTGGGATAAAAGAAAGAAGGGCCTTCAATATCCCGCTGTGCGGTCAATCGAAGGCCTCATTGCCTGAACGAGTTGGTTGGGTTGCATCCATCGTCGTAATTGATGGTTTGGCGAAAACCATTTGATGCCATGATTCTGAAATACATTCATGATGTGCAGGGTTTCAATGGTCAAACAAAAAAGCCCTCTCCCGGTTGGAAGAGGGCTTTGCTATCACGGTATGGATGCTTATCAACATCTTCGTCGGGCATCCGCCTCCTGTCCAACCGGGATCGGCTCCTGGCCGCTAATAAGGGCGAGGAGCACAATAATAATAACGAGGACGAGGAAGCTAATGCCGAACAACATTCGATTCGTGGTTGATAAAAGGGTCTTGAACGTGAATATCCTTAAGTTGGGGGTGATTATACTCAGGTCGAAATCATTTGTCAAATCATACTGGCGAGGGAAGTCTGCCCGGACAGCGTTCTAGAAAGATGGCCATCCGCTCAACCTATCAGGTCATTTCATGTGATTTTCCACAGTCAATCCACGTAAAAACGCCCGTTGGCCCGTGTATGCGTCCGCAATCACAAACCGACGGCCAAACGCGTTGGATTATCGATGCTAAAAAATCCAATCAGGAACGTTAGGATTTTGATGTCCGTCGCATTTTGAGATAGGATAAGCCTATGTTTACCATCTTTCCAGCCATCGATCTACGACAGGGACGCTGTGTGCGTCTTAAACAAGGCGATCCCAACGCCGAAACCGTCTTCAGCGACGATCCCGCGGCCATGGCCCGACATTGGGCATCTCAGGGGGCGAGCTGGCTTCATGTGGTCAATTTGGATGGCGCGTTCGGTGACGCCCATGAGGAGTCCACGGTCAGTCTGCCCATCAATTTACAACGACTCAAGCAAATCCGCGATGCAGTCAATCTTCCCATTCAATTTGGCGGCGGTATTCGTCGCCTTGAGGATATTGCGTTGGCGCTCGATTTAGGAGCCACCCGGGTCGTACTAGGCACGGTCGCGGTCAACGATCCCGCCATGGTCCAAGCCGCATTGGCGCAATTCGGCCCAGAACGCATTGTTATAGGCATCGACGCCCGTGATGGTATGGTCGCCACCCACGGGTGGCTGCGAGTCAGCGACGTGCCCGCGGTGGACCTGGCCCGTGCCATGGCCGACGCAGGCGTGCGCCGCGTGGTCTATACGGATATCAGTCGCGATGGCATGCTTACTGGCGTCAACGTCGCCGCCTCTGTCGAACTCGCTCAGAACAGCGGGCTGGCCGTGATAGCCTCTGGCGGAGTGCGCGGAATCGAGGACATTACCGCTTTATGCGACCACCAACATGAAGGCATCGAAGGCGTAATCGTGGGCCAGGCCCTCTATGCAGGACGCCTCTCTTTGACCGAGGCTATGCAAGCCTGCTAATAGTGCATTATGCAACTCACCTTTCGTCCTCTGCGCGTGAAAGAAGTCAGTAAAGCCAGTCACCTGGTCGACGCCGCCTACGCACCTCAAGTGCAAAAGCTCTATGGCAACCACTCTCATCTCAGAAAATGGCAACATTACGAGGAAGCCAAGATTCTGAACTTTATGCAACGAGAACCAGAAGGGGTGCGCGTAGGCGTCTGGAGGGATCAGATCCTTACGTTTCATGTTTGCCGCAGCTATGGCAGCCTCGGCTGGTTTCATACATTGGCCGTCCATCCAGAATTCCAGCGACGAGGACTGGGCAGACAGGCTGTCGCCGACGCAGAGCATTACCTCTACGACTGTAGCGTCAGCACCATTGCTCTGATGACTTGGCCTATGGCCGTCAATAACCTGGCGTTTTATCAGCGATTACGCTATCGGTTTGGTGGAATCAGCCTTTATGCCTATCGGAACAGCGATGATCCCATCATCACCGGACGTTCGCCCTTTTACACCAGCATTTTTGACCAGGACTCGACAAAGGACATCCAACTCGACGCCATCCATTCGCTCTGTCAGCAAATCAGCCCGGGGCTGGATTATCGTTCCTGGGTGATTTGGGCTCAACAGGCCAATGCTGGCGAGACCCTGCTCATCTGGCGACGACGACAACTTCATGCTTTGGCATTGAACTATTTCCTGCCTCACGCCCATTGGACCGAGGGCAAGTTGCTCCTCCTGCATCCAGGTCTTGACGAATCCGAAAAATTATGGATTTTGGAACATCTTCGCCTGTGGACACGGGCACGGCATCGTAGCGCATTTGGTTTTCCAGTCGACTTGGGTGGCTCGTTTATTCGAGATTGTATGCTTTCCCACGGCTTTCGATTGTTTCCTGAATCCATGGCGAATCTGTTCAAGGGTTCGCCCCTTCCCCATCCAGATCTGCATTTCGTCCGCTTCAGCGGGTAATGCATCCACGTCTTCTCAGCCTAATTCTCTGTTATGTTAGCAAAACGCATTATTCCTTGTCTTGACGTCAAAGATGGCCGCGTGGTCAAAGGCGTCAACTTTGTCGACCTCCGTGATGCCGGCGATCCGGTGGAACAGGCGATGATTTACGACGCCCAAGGTGCCGATGAGCTTGTTTTTCTGGATATTACAGCCACCCACGAACGCCGCGGCATCATGCGTCAGGTGGTGCGCGCAGTGGCCGATCAAGTTTTTATTCCTTTTACGGTAGGGGGCGGATTGCGCACCGTGGAAGACATGTATGAAATGTTGGCCGCGGGCGCGGATAAGGTGAGCGTGAATTCGGCTGCCGTTAAGGATCCTGAGCTCATCTCACAGGGGGCCGCTCTATTCGGCAATCAATGCATGGTGGTGGCCATTGACGCCATTCAGCGGGGTCCAGGACGCTGGGAGGTGGTGATCCATGGTGGACGTAAGCCGACTGGGCTTGATGTGGTTGCCTGGGCCAAAGAGGTCGTCAAACGTGGAGCGGGTGAAATTTTGCTCACCAGCATGGATCGCGATGGCGCCCAAAGCGGTTATGACATCCCTTTGCTACAAGCTGTAACCGCGGCTGTCAATGTGCCGGTCATCGCCAGCGGCGGCGCTGGACGTCCGGAGCACTTTTTGGAAGCATTGACCACCGGTGGGGCTGATGCCGCCCTGGCAGCCAGTCTCTTCCACTTCAATCAACTCAGTATCCCCGATCTGAAAGCCTTTCTATTAAACGCAGGTCTCCCCATTCGCCCTGCGATAACGACCCCTCTCTCTTAATATTATACGCTCAACCTTAACCGATCATGAACCGTCACGACCTTCCCCAAACTGTAGACATTCTAATCATCGGCGGTGGCGTCATGGGTGTTAGCGCCGCCTATCATCTGGCCAAACGTCGAGCAGGCCGCATTTTGCTGTTAGAAAAGGATCCTTTTTTAGGCCAAGGAGCCACAGGGAAATGCGCCGGAGGCATCCGCCATCAATTTTCAACCGAGGTCAACATCCGCCTGTCCACGCTCAGCATTCAAATGATGGAGCGTTTTCCTGAGGAGATGGAGCAGGATATTGACCTACATTTTGTGGGCTATCTGTTCTTGCTCAGTTCAGAAGCACAGATGGAGGATTTCCGTCGGAATGTGGCTTTGCAACATCGATTGGGCATAGAAACCGAGCTTTTGGATCGAGATGAGATCGCACGTCGAGCGCCCCTTATCAATCTCGATGCGGAGCCGGTCATTATCGGTGGTACTAATTATAGTCGGGATGGGTTGGCGGACCCCAATTCGATAGTCCAAGGCTATGCGAAACAAGCTCGTCGTCTTGGAGTAGATATCCGCACAAACGCCCCTGTAGCCCGACTGTTGCGTCAAGGTGATCGTATTCTAGGCGTAGAAACACGCGACGGCCAACGGATCGAGGCGGGCGTGACCCTGCTCGCCGCGGGGCCCTGGTCGGGAAAGCTGGCTGCGACAGCCAATTTCGATCTCCCCGTAGTCCCATTACGCCGCCAGATCGTTGTCACGCGTCCATTGCGTATTCCTCGAGATATGCCCTTTATTATTGACTTCGCCCAAAGCCTTTACTTCCATTATGAAAGCGGTGGCATTTTAACAGGCATGTCCAATCCAAATGAAACCCCCGGTGAAAAGTTGGACGTCGATCAAGATTGGACGCTCTACCATCTAGAAAAAGCCATTGAGCGCTTTCCCTTGCTGGAGCGTGCGCAACTCCTGACGCAGTGGGCCGGACTTTATGAAGTGACGCCCGATCATCAGGCCATTATTGGCAAATTGCCTCTAGATGGATTTTACACTTGCACCGGTTTTAGCGGCCATGGATTTATGCACGGTCCCATTTGCGGTCTGCTCATGGCCGAAGAAATTTTGGACGGTCGTGCACACACCGTCAACATCGATCCATTGCGTTACCAACGGTTCCTCACCCAGGCGTTGCACCCCGAGAAAAATGTGGTGTAGCTGCCACATCCTATCTCATCCATCAGGCTGCGCCGGCAGAGAAGGCAGTCCTGCCGGCGCTCAGCCAGTGATGAGGCAACGGTAAACAACACCGGACGTGAACGTGACGCCCACGCGTTGCTTGGGGCATCCCTACCAAATTGCAACATCATTATGTGCGTCCGTGGTGAACACCCATCATCTTGAAACATCGCATCGACCGTAGGCTTTCGAGGTCTGCGAGATTTCGAGAGTCTATGGTCGTACACCGTCATCGGCGGCATAGTAGTTCCGATCGACGCATGGGCAATCATCATTGTGGCAGTCTTGAGAAAATAGTCAGATTGGGGTAAAGTGATCAGATGAATGAATCTCCTATGCACAACCACGCATTTTTCTCAGCGATCGGGCGTTGGGTTCCCGTGGCCCGATTTAGGGACTCTCGCCATGATGGCGTCTGGCGCTTAGGCCCATCCACCGTCGGCAGAAGGTGGGGCTATGCATGGCTGCTTGCACTTCTGGCGACGCTGATTTTACTTATGGGGGGAACCCAGGTGGCTCATGCGGAATCCCCCACGCCGTTCCGTCAATTTCTACCCTTCACCATCATCCCCTCTGCGGGTTGCACGCCCACTGGCGCCTCATACAAAACCCTATCTGTCATTCCTCCCCCCACCGATCGGCCAGCCGCGGAACATCCAGATTTGAATTTAAGATTACGTGGTTATACGCCTTCCTCCGCTTCCGCGGATTACCTTTGGATCAATGGGCCAACCGATCCGCACGCGCCGTTGTTGAGCACCCTTTTCGCGCCAGCGCGACGCCCGGGTATCGAAAAGGCGTGGCGCATCTATGATTGGGATTGGACGCGAGGGCAACGTAGCGAACCCATTCAAGACCCACCGGTCACGCTCATCAGCCTCGATGTCAGGCCGGGTGAAACCCTGCATTTGCCAGACTCAGGGTACGATCTGGGGCAAGGATTTGAAGCGCTAGTTTTGTATGCTGAAACGCATCGGATCACTCTTAAATACACCCGCGAGGATAATGTCATTTGGGGGTATACGCTGCATTTAGAGAATGTGTGTGTGGATCCAAATCTGCTTGCTTTGTATCGCGCGATGGACCAGGCTGGCCGTCAACAGCTGCCTGCCTTACGACCCGGCCAGTCCTTCGCACGGGCGGAGGAAACGCCATTGGGCCTGGCCATTCGTGATACCGGACGTTTCATGGACCCACGATCCATCAAGGACTGGTGGCAGTAAGCCACAGAGCTACATCCGAAAGCGTTTCAGCTGCTCCCCAGCCAACAGGGCGCTGGTCTCGAAAAAACCATACGTGCGACGCAATGGGCCATAGCGCCTGCGAACCAACTCACCCCACCGGCCTTTCGCAAACTGCCACAGCATCCCCTCCATCTCTTCGATCCGACTCAACACCTCGCCCGGCGTAACGGGCGTGGGGATGTCGGCGTAGGTTGGCGGCCGATTGTAGCTGTGAGGGAAAGTCACCGACTCGGAAGGCAGGCGCGGCAGGGTAACCAAAGCGACCAAGGCCATGCCAAAGGCCAACAGCTGCCCGCGCACTCGCTCTAGGGCCTGGTCGAATTCGACCTCCGTTTCGCTTTCAAGCGCTAACCCCAACTCCTGGCTCAGGGCATCCCAATCCAACAGCACGCGCTCGAGCAAATAACGCATCTCGCTGGTATCGGTGACCTGACCAGTACGCACGCTTAACACAAACCCCTCTCGCACCTGCGCCAGGTAATCTCGGGCCTGTTGCAAAATGGTGAAGGCAATACGATCGCTCCGCCCAGGTGAACGCGACACCACGATATCGGTTTGTAAATGCATGGCCAGCCACTTCGTTGTAGCGTCGGCCACTTCGGCAATTGCGACAAAGTCGCTGACATCGCCATGAAGCGTCATAAATCGCCTCCTGAAGTGGATTGAGCGTGGCAAGCCAACGCGACGTTATTCAATTATACCAGATTACCGAAAGGGTTAAAACGTTACCGCCACCATGTCCGACTCTTTTTTCAAGGGCAGCCATTGACGACATCCGGGCCACCACAGGGCCCGAGCTCCACCCTGCCCTTGACGCCATGCCCTAGCTGTTCGTCGAATAAGCGTCTACCTAAGTGCTATCGTGTTGCAACTTCTGTCCCTCCCAGCCCAAAAAGTTGCGCAGGGACAGGATCGGACCGCGGCCCGATCCCATCCCATTACGCGATGGATTAGTAAGCTCGGCCGCGACCGCCTAAACGCTCGACATGGGTTGGATCCCAGGCATCGCCGAATTTGGTCTTCGGCATGGTGGCCTTCTTCGCCATGAGCTCCTCGTATTCGTCATCGTCCACCATGGCTACGATCCGGGCGATGCTGGATTCGCCATCGACAAAGCGCCAGGGGAAGCAGGCAACCTGCACACGACGATTCACCAATAAATCGATGTCGCCGCCCACACATTCAGCATGGATGATGCCTTTGGGGAACATCCAGATGTGCATCATCTGGTACATGTCGGGGGTGAAATACTCGGCCAGGGGTTTGCCATATTTCTTGCGGAAATGTTCATCCGCCTGTTGGGCCTGCACTGGCATCCAATCCCGAATTTTTGTATTCATGGGATGATCGGCGCTTCCACAATCGACGCCCACCCATTTGATCTTCTTTTCCACCAGCCATTCTGCAAATCGTTCATCCGGGCCTGGGTGCATGACCATATAACGAACCTCATTGCCAAACGGCTGATCCCAACCAAAATGATGATAGCCGGTGTGAATAATGAGGATATCGCCTTCCTTGACTTCCACTCGTTCTTCGATCATTTCGGGAGTGTAGATGTCGTAGTCACCGCAGACATCACTGATGTCTACGATCGCAGCCTCGCCCGCCAGAAAATCGAAGTCCAGGCTGGCGATATCTTTGCCCGGGGTGTAAAAATGAATTTCCCCATCAAGATGGGTGCCTACATGATTGCTATGGGTAACGATCTGGCCGTTTGCGCCATTCGGGGCCAATCGCTTAAAATATTTGACTTGCAAGGGTTCGTATGTGGGCCATGCTGGCGTGCCGATGCCCAATGGCATGGTGAGATCGATGAACTTCATGGTTCAACTCCTTTGTTCGATTGGAAATTGGTGTTTGGATGATGGTTTCATTCTAGCACTGCGCCTGCCAAAGCAAGAAACGTCCAACCTTTTGAAATGTGCGTCTATCAGGAACGATAGTGCCAGCAAAACGCCGCGGCAGGACAAAAGGAAGGACATCTACTCGCAGGCGGACGCGGTTGAAACTGCCCCCTCCGAATGCCCTGAACAGCAGAGCGCACGTGCTCCGTCGCCAGTGCAACCGCCTCATCCACGCCGAACTTTTTCAAACGCAGCTTACTGGCTTCGGCCCTGGTGATACTCCAATAGAAACCGTCGGCAAGTTTCCCGAGCTCCAACACCTGGCTGGCGGCCAATCCATAAATGGGCAATTGCAAGTGCTTGCCTTCCTTTAATGACGCCCAGGTGATACGTTCGGTCGAACCGGTCTTGTAATCGATAATCCGCATATTCCCTTGGCCATCGCTGTCCACGCGATCGATGACCCCACGCAATAGCAATGGCTTGCTGTTCTCCCCATCAGGTATGGTGAGGGGAGGCGTTTGACGATCGAACCCAAATCTTGCTTCAAAAACGCGCGGTCGCCATCCCTTATTTTCTCGCGCAAGGGCCGTTAATGTCTGTCGCAGGAGCTTTTTCATGCGTTCGCGTGTTTGCGGCCACCAGGCAGTCGGTCGAAACCCATACTGTTCGGGGGCTTCATCCAACAGATCATCAGCCATCTGCTCCCAAATAGCGATGAGAGCTTCTGCATCTGCAGCTTGATCGGCCCCCTGACGGAAGATAAGCTCCAATGCCCTGTGAAAAAATTGGCCCAATTGAAGAGCGTCCATGCCCATGGCCGGTTCTGAGCGCTCTTCAAGTTGCAACAAATAGGTGCTAAAAAATTGAAATGGACATTGCAAGTAGGTTTCTAGGCGACTCACAGACCAGACAACACCCGGTCCAAAACGCCGACTGAGATAAGGGGCGAGGATGTCCAGCGCCCCATCAAAGACGCTGTTTTCCCCTTTCTGGCGCTGTTTGACGATTTGCGCTCCATGTCGCCAGCGGGCGAGAGTATCCGCCGGCACCAGCGACACAACATCCGCCGCGTGCAGAGATTGTGAACGAGCGTGAGCGTACAGCAATTCAGGATAAGAAGCGACGGGGAAGCGAGACAGCATGGTTTCATGGGTCAATTCTAGAGCCTGAATCCTGGAGCTCTTTTCCAACCAGCGCCAAAAAGGCGAAGCCTGCCATTCGGCGCCGCCTTCTGCCAAACGGGGCCTGAGGATAAGCAATCGCCCATCGGTTCGGCTCAGCGCCTGATAAAACAAGGCTGCTTCTTCGTTTCGCGGGGAGGGGGGCACCATGAACCCAGCGCGATTGAACGCTTCTCTATCGGCTTGCCGAAGAAACGGGTCTTCATGCAGCACTGTGGGGAAGCTCCCCTCGGCCAAGCCAATGAGCGCCACCGCCTGAAAGCGCAACCCTCTTGCTGATTCGACATCGCCCACAAACACGGCCTGTTGGCCCGAAGGATGAGGCGGTCTGTAGTGAGCTGCTTCAAGAGCGCCCCCCAGGTCGTCGAGAAATTGTTCGAAGGTAACAGGCCTTAATTTCAGGGATTCTGCGGCCCAAACCATGCCGCGCAGCGTCTCCTTCAATGCGACGAGGGCAGCGATATCGCGTTCCACCAAGGCCGGATCCTCCACGCGACGAATCTGTTGCACCATGTTCAGGGTGAATGCTCCTGACGTGCGCTCAGCTTCCACCTCCTCTTGCAGAAGCGGCTCCACGGTTTCCGGGCCAATCAGAGTCTCTAACCAACGCACAAAGGTTTGGATAGGATGGACGCCAGATGGAGGACGCAACGAGCGACGAAAACACAGCCATTTTCGCCATAGCCTCCTGGCCGCCTCTCCTTCCGGCGCCTGAAAACCAGGAGATGCGTCGTCGAATCTGGCTTCAATGAGGCTATCTTCCTGTCGCTTTTTGGCTCGCCGCCTGAAAGCGTCCCACCATTGCGCCGAACCGGCCACCACCTGTCCCCAACGCCCGAGCGCGGCCAATGCATCTGCATCCTCCACGTCGATCGTCAGCAGTCGCGAGGGATATCGATCGGCCTCAGGCCAATTCCAATCGAAGTAAGGCGATCGCCAGGCGGCCAACACCTCTCGAAAAGGAAAACGTCGATCATTGGCCGGATCCCAGG
>WFTO01000321.1 GCA_015485435.1 Anaerolineae bacterium
ATCGGATCGCTTCGCTGACCTTTGCTCTGGGATCAGCACTCGCCGGCGCAGCTGCGGTGCTCTATAGCATGGCCTATCCAGTCTTGGACCCCTACATGGGGATTACGGTTGGTTGGAAGGCATTTGTAGCTGCCATTCTCGGAGGTCGCGGCTCCATCAAAGGCGCGGCCATTGCTGGTTTTATGCTAGGATTTATCGAAATCTTTTCGGCGACCATCTTTCCCTCCACCTATCGGGACCTGATCGCCTACTCCATCATCCTTATCATTCTGGTCTTTCGTCCCCATGGCCTATTTGGTGAGGAATATACGGCCCGATTGCGGTTGTAATGGAGGTTGCCATGACATCGAAATCGACTGCAAGCATATCCAAAACAGAGATTTTTCGTCGTACATTTCGCCGACTCGCATCCCCATTTAAACAAGTGCCTGCATTGGGCTGGTTGATTGCCGGCTTGGTCGTGGCATTGTTAGAATTGTTTTTCGGTGAGATTCTGGCGAATTTGATGGGGCTCGATAAGCTTCCCGCCTTATTTGGCTCCTTGATTATTTTCCGAAAGCCAAGCCTTGAATTTCCCTTTATTTTCAACGATTTAGGCGTGATTGGCGCAGTCATCATCTACGATCTGCTGATCTATGCGATTCCATTCTTTCTGGTAGCCTGGTTGACCAAAGGCCTGACGAACAAACTTTCGTGGATTATTTACAAGCGATCTACATGGATATCTGTGTTATTCCATATCGCATTGCTCTATATCGTCCTGCGTATATGGACCGACATCAGCACTTATCGGGAATTGGTGACACGATTGACGATGATAGCGGTCATTGTCACCCTAAGTTTGAATGTCATCAATGGTTATATGGGCGAATTTTCCACATCCCATCCCGGTTTTATGGCCGTTGGCGCCTATGTGACTTCGGTGTTCACCATTGCTCTCTTCACCAACAGCAATTACTTTGGCGACGCCAAGCTTCCTGCGTCCTGGGCGCCGTTTCTGTTCCCCATAGCTTTGCTGTTGGGGGGCGCAGTGGCGTCGGTAAGCGCGCTTGTTGTGGCAATTCCTTCCTTCCGTACCCGTGGCGACTATTTGGCGATTATTTCCCTGGCTTTTATGTTTATCGTGAAGAGCTTTTTCGAGAACTTGGAGGTTGTTGGAGGACCACGTGGGTTGGGCGGTCAGCCCGATCTCGCCTCGTTTCCGGTCATCTTTGTATGGATGGCCTTGGGCATCTGGATCATCAATAATTTTGTGAGATCCACCCTGGGTAAAGCGTTAAACGCGGTGAGGGATGATGAGCTTGCAGCGGATGCGATGACCGTAAACACGCGTAAAACGAAGATGACTGCATTTCTCTTCGGCGCGTTTTGGGCGGGGCTTGCAGGGGGATTGCTGGCCCACGTGCTCCGATACATCAATCCTGGCTCCTTTGCTTTGCAAAAGCTAGCCGAAGTTCTGGCTATGGTGTACTTTGGCGGGCTCAATTCAGTGTTAGGATCGATTGTGGGCGCAGTGAGCATCAATCTTTTGGGCGAGGCGTTGCGTCCATTGGAGTTATACAAATGGATTGTGATCCCCGTGATCCTGATTTTGGTCATGATTTATCGTCCCACAGGCCTGATAGCTTTTCGCGAATTTGATATGGCCGAGATTGTCAAACCTAAAGATATGCGCATGATGGAGGGCGATGATGCCACTTCTTGAAGTACGACACATGACCCACTATTTCGGTGGTCTGCGAGCGGTGCATGACTTCAATTTTTCCATCGAGAAGGGAGACATCCGTGGTCTTATTGGCCCTAACGGCGCTGGCAAATCCACCATTTTCAATTTGATTACTGGCATTTATCGTCCCACCGAGGGCGATGTCTTGCTGCATGGCCAGAGCATAGTCGGCCTTCATCCTCATCAGATTGCAGCGAAGGGATTAGGGCGCACGTTTCAGAATTTGCGGTTATGGCGTCATATGACGGTGCTTGAGCATGTAAAAATGGCCCGTTATTCAAAACTGACATACGGACTTGTCGGCGCTTTTTTCGATACGCGTAAGCGGCGTCGTGAAGAGGCTGAAGCAGAAGAGGTTGCCCGTCATTTGTTGGACCTGTTGGGGGTCTACAATGTTGCTCATGAACTGGTCACCAATTTGCCATATGGCATGCAACGACGGGTGGAAATGGCCCGGGCACTGGCGATTGAACCTCAGATATTGTTCCTGGATGAACCCACAGCGGGAATGAATCCAGAAGAACTCGCTGAGATGATGGATATTATCCGTCAGGTGCATGAACAGTTTGGTCTGGCCATATTTCTTATCGAACATCGCATGAAATTCGTGATGGAACTTTGTGAACGCATCCAGACCTTGGTGTTTGGCGAGGTCATCGCCGAAGGCACACCTGAAGAGATCCAGAACAACCCGAAAGTTATCGAAGCCTATCTGGGTGAGGAGGTGGCGTTCTGATGTTGCTTTCTGTCAAGAATTTGCACGTTTCTTATGGCCACATCAAGGCTTTGCAGGGGATTTCTTTCGATGTAGATGAGGGTGAGATCATCTGCATTATCGGCGCTAACGGCGCAGGAAAAAGCACAACCTTGCGCGCCATTTCGCGCTTGATCCCCGTACTAGAAGGCGATATCCTTTTTGAAGGGAAAAGCATCCTCGATTATCCGCCAGAAAAAGTAGTGAGCGAGCTGGGCATTTCTCATGTGCCCGAAGGACGCCGCATTTTTGGGAACCTCACCGTGATGGAGAACCTAAAGCTGGCTACTTACGCCCGCAAGGATAAAGAAAACATCAAGCGTGATCTGGCGTATATGTTCAGTGTTTTTCCTCGTCTGGAAGAACGCTTAAACCAGAAGGCTGGCACCCTCAGCGGTGGAGAACAGCAAATGCTGGCGGTTGCCCGCGCGTTCATGACAGCTCGTCGGGTCATGATTCTCGATGAACCCAGTATGGGATTGGCGCCTTTGCTGATGCTGGATATGTTCAAGGCGTTGGCGGACATCAATCGTGAAGGCACCACCATTCTGTTGGTGGAACAAAACGCACGGATGGCTTTGAAGTTTGCCAGCCGCGGCTATGTCCTCGAAACGGGTCGTATCGTTCTCTCTGGCCCCAGTGAAGCGTTGCTCAACAATCCTGCAGTGAAAAAAGCTTACTTGGGAGGCTAATCATTTTTTCATCCAAGAATAGTTGCGTTGCTATCTTGATGATATAATCTTTGGCTCCACAGCAGAGAGATTCGTCCCCTAAAGAGACGCTAAAGGGTCGAGGCGCATGAGCTCTTGCAACAAGCCTGTGCGTGCTTCTCTCACCTTGCCTTTCTGCCGAAAGACGTTTCCCCAGGAATTCAGCTCAATGATGAAGACAATTTCGCTCATCCAATTTGGTTTAGGCGGCGTTGGCCGCGCTCTTGTTGAACGCGTCCTGGCGGCGCGTGATGAATTTGAATGGCGATACGGTCTACACGTGAGGTACATCGCCTTGTGTGATAGCCGTAGCGCCGCCATTGATCTCGATGGTTTCTCTTTTACTCAGTTGCGACGTATGCTGGCGGCTAAAGAGCAGGGCCAATCGTTGGAGGATTTGGAATTCGGGTATAAGAGAGAGAGCCTGGAAGATATTGTGGATATTGCCGGTGGCGAGGATGTCGTTGTGGTGGATGTGACAGCAAGTGATGAGACTACGCCTGCGTTGCTGTTGGCACTTGAGCGGGGATATGCTGTTGTCTTGGCCAACAAAAAACCTTTGGCGGGATCATTTGAAACCTTTCGGCAGCTCACGCAATCGGGACGGTTGCGCTACGAGGCCACCGTGGGCGCGGGGGTGCCTGTCATTGCCACCCTGCGCGAAGCCATCATCCCTTCATTTGACAGAGTGTTTCGCATTGAAGGTTGTTTCAGCGGCACATTGGGATTCTTGACAACAGGCCTGGAGGAGGGGCGGTTGTTTTCGGAGTTGGTGCGCGAAGCTCAGGAGTTGGGTTATACCGAACCTGACCCGCGAGAGGACCTGGGAGGCATGGATGTGGCGCGTAAAGCATTGATACTGGCGCGAACCCTGGGGTGGCCTTTGGAATTAAAGCATATTCCCGTGGAATCGCTGTTCCCCGCGGACATGTCGTCAGGATCGGTGCAAGCGTTTTTGCAGGCCTTGCCCCGGCTTGATGAGTCTTATCGTCAAAAGGTGGAAGCAGCGCGCACTCGAGGACATACATTACGCTATGTTGCCCGATTGGCCGATGGCGCCGCCACGGTTGGATTGCGAGAAGTGCCCAAAGAGAGTGCGCTGGGGCAATTACGCGGCTCGGATAACCTGGCGGCCTTCCACACAGAGGTGTACAACCAAACGCCCTTGGTGCTGCAGGGACGGGGCGCTGGCGTCCACGGCACGGCCGCGGGCGTTTTGGCGGATATCATCGCACTGGTGAGATGATGTTTGCTCGCGGTCGCGCTTTCAACCAGCCAGCGATGCCACTATATCGCTCATCGGCTGGAAATCAAAGGTCTTTAATAGGCGTTCCAACCGGCGGCGCATGGGGCTGCCGAGGTTGTGGTATGTGATGAAACGATCGCGCGGAGATAGTGCGATGCGCGGCGTGTCCGGGTCAAGCTCCCAGGGATGCAGATAGATCACAATGGGTCCCTGGCGAGCGGCCCGGGTCAGGCCGTGTAGAATGAGGGGCATGGGCAGCGCGCGCAAATAAAAACCACCGCAAACAGGCAGGGTCAAGGGACCCAATCGCCACACCGTCATGGGCCATTCCAAGATGGGGCCATCGCTCCTGGGCGTCACCAGGTCCTCCGCAGGATAATAAGGCGCGGTAGGGGCCTGAGGCACACCGTAAAGGGGCGTTTTCATTGGGAAGACGCTGGAATCGTAGGTGTATCCATGCCTGGCCAGCACCTTTAGGGCCCAGGAAGTATCCGGATTGAGACTGAATGTGGGGGCTCGAAACCCGCGAGGATGGATTCCGGGCACCGTCGCCGCGACCATGTGATTGAAATGGACGATCTCCTCTTCAAAAAGCGCTTCATTAAGTTCCCAAAGGGGACGATGGGTGAATGTGTGACAGGCCAATTCATGTCCTGCCGCGACGATATCTTGAATGAGGGCAGGATGGGCCTGGATCACCTCGCCGACCGTGAAGAAGGTGGCCCGCACACGATGGCGGGCCAACAAAGTCAACAATGGCCGGGTGGCTTGCTCCACGCGATCATCATATTGGCTTCGATCGATTTTCGTTCGAAGCAATTCGGCGTGCCAGTACGATTCCAGATCGATGGAAAGCGCTGCCTGGATCACAAGACGGGTTCCCCTGGGGGTTTAGGGCGCAGAGTTCCTGCCTGGGTGTAATATCTCAACGTGACCATAAAAATCGACAACAGCATCTTGGCGATGTAATAGAGACTTTTCAGCGAACTCCCATGCATTGATTCTCCCGCGATTCGTTCATGCATCACTACAGGGACTTCTTGGACGGAAAACCCAGCGAAATGAAGCATAATCAGCGTGTCGGCGTCGGGATAATCGCTGGGATAATTCTCTTCTGCAAAGAAGACCATGACGTCTCGGTTCATGGCTTGAAAGCCCGAAGTGGCGTCGGTCACCTTTTGCCCCGTCATGGCGCTGGTGATTGCGGCGAATATCTTCATCCCCATGCGTCGGACAAATGAGGCATGGTAGGTCATCTGGCCTTTGAAGCGTGAACCCAAGGCCACGTCGCATTCTCCGGCCATGACGGGCGCCAATAGCTTGGGGGCGGAAGCTGGGTCGTGTTGTCCATCTGCATCCATCATCAGCCCGTAGTCGTATCCCTTTTCTGCCGCGAAACGAAAACCGGTTTGCACGGCGCCGCCATATCCCAGGTTGTTAGGGAGCCGGACGACTTGCGCGCCCAAGCTTTTCGCGACGAAGGCGGTGTCGTCCATGGAGTGATCATCAATGACCAGAATGTCCGCCTCGGGCATGACCTTTTTAAGTCGAGGCAGCACATGAGGCAAATTTTCTGCCTCGTTGTGAGCGGGAATGATGATAAGGATGGACACGTCGCGAAGAATTAGGTGGAGCGTGGAGGAATGGTCCAGCGGAATGTCAGGTAGAGCAAAGCCGTCATGATAAGCGCCGATGTGATGCACCACATGCATACAGCGCCAATGATAAAGGGCTCGAGGAAGGTTAAATAGGCGCTAAAGGCTACTCCTAAAAAGATGATGGTGGGAAGCAGCCATCCATAGGGGTGGGTTTTTTCAATGGATCCAAATCGTTGCCATGCCCAAATGCCCAGAATGGCAAGATAACCCAATAATCCGAGGACGCCAACTGGCAAGACGCCAAACAACCGGGCGAAATCGCTCTGTTGCACGGCATTGCAATCGCCGACAGGACCGCAGACGACGCGCGTGCCGGTGGCTTCTACATAGCTGAGGTAGAGTGCGATACCCGCGCCAATG
>WFTO01000322.1 GCA_015485435.1 Anaerolineae bacterium
CCCATCAGATAAAGATAACTCATGATGTTTCTTTCGATGGAATGATGAATGGAGAGCGGAAACGATGCTGAAATTTTATTATGGTCATTCGGGCGAGCCAGTGAGCCTCGGGATGGAGGTTATGGGCGGAATTGTAAAAGAATTCGGTCCATCAGCCTGGGAGCCAAAAGCGATGCCCACACAAAGGCGCGGTCAAATAGCGTGGCGTAGGCGTCGCGCGGTTCATGGATGGCTGCCTTGACAATGGCTTTGCCCACTTTTTCGGCTGATGTCACCTTTGCACGACCTTTCCCTCCCACCGATGCGGCGCCTGTCAACAAGTTGTCGCCAAAATTTGTGGCGGTAACCCCGGGATAAAAGCTCACAATCCGAATATTGTCATCCTTCAATTCAAGGCGAAAACTTTCAGAGATGGCGTTCAATGCAAATTTCGAAGCGCAATAGACACCAATTCCTGGCATCGATCGTCTGCCAACAATGGAAGATATATTCAAAATCAGCCCATCTTTTTGCGCGCGCATAGAGGGCAACACCGCTTCGATCATCATTAACGCACCCCAAAAATTGATATTAAACAGCTGGCGTCCTTTTTCAAAATCAATTTGTCCTGCTGGGCTGCTCATGCCCACGCCCGCGTTATTCACAAGTATGTCAATTTGTCCGAAAGCGTTTAAGGCTTGTTGGACCGCTGCCTGAATATCCTCTTTTTGTGAGACGTCCACCGGGATAGGAAGTGCGTTGACGTTCTGCTTGGCGTTTAATTCATCGGCCAGTGCTTGCAAAAGGGGGCGTGAGCGGGCAACCAAGACCAGATTGACCGGATAGTGAGCGAAGGCCCGCGCTGTGGCTGCGCCAATACCCTGCGATGCGCCTGTGATGAGGATGGTTCTGTGATCGGGTAACATGGTGTGCTCAAAGCCTCGGTTGATGGGTGAGGAGAAAGTTGGACTGGACGATGTCGGAATGGCGACGCTTAAGGAGCGCGTTGGGTCAGTGCGCCAAAAATTATCACGCGATGGGTGTTGCTCTGCGGAGGCCAGCAAGTAATGAGCGTGATCTGAGGAAAATCGGTTTGTTGCAAATAACTCGCGTTTTCCCGACGTACGTCCAAATACGCGGAATTTTCTGGAAAACGCTTCCAACCGGTAACGCGATATGTGAAACGCCTGCCGATTTCGTCAACGATGATCATTTCATCGCCTAATCCGAGGGGATTGCCAGGCTCCCCAATGGTGGAAATGGGGCCGAAGACCCGTGCTCCGAGATTATTGTGGCCCGATAACACAACATTGCCTGCTTCGCCCGGAAATGCGCTATCAATGTGGTGACCTGCAGAGAAGTCGGGAACATCCCACTCGCTATGAGCGCCTGATGGGTCCTGAACCATGTGCCATCCCATCGGTGAGACAGGAACGTCCATGTTCAAGACCGGGATCATGAGTCGAACCGGATTCCTTCCCTGGCCGGGAGTTAGCGGTTGCACCGTGGCTATGGCCAGCGGTCCGGCAGCATCGACGCGCGCGGAAGGAATCACCGTAGGAGGGAGATCGTCATTGGGGCTGGGCGCGATTGGCGGCGTGTAAGTGGGCAAAGGCGGCGGGCGCAATGTTGAACCCGGTGTGGCATGAGGAACGGCGTCAGCGGCCCGCTTTGCAACTGGCGTAGGCGTCCAGGTTGGTGGGATGACAAGGACGGTCTTGGTGGGCGCTTCTTGTTGCCAGGAGGGGGAAAGACATCCCGCCAATATCAGGGCCATGAAGATGGACAGGAAGAACGTGACCAGCAAGCGCATGGCGATGAAAAAAGACTGCCCTCGAAAGCGTCTATCCGTTGAGGTTGGAGATCATCTTTTGCTGAATGTCAGCCGACAATCGTCTTCGCTAGGCAAGGGAGCGAGGCCAATTGCTGTCAAGTAGATAGAAAAGAGAAACGGCCGCAATCAACCGGGAAGGTATTGTAGCAATGAAGAGAGCAAAGGTCTAACTTTAAGGCGGGTTTCTAAAATGCAGCGAGAAATGCTGCTGAACCTTTCGCACCTTGGGGGCGATCATGAATTGACAGTACGGTGCATAAGGATGGCGTTGAAAGTAGTTCTGGTGTTCTTGCTCGGCGGGATAGAATTGGGCAAGCGGGATGAGTTCCGTTACGATGGGGTCCGGCCAAATCTTCGCCGCATTCAGTTCATCGATGATAGACTTCGCAATGCGATGTTGGGTTTCATGATGATAGAGGATAATGGAACGGTATTGCGAGCCGACGTCGGCGCCTTGGCGGTTCGGCGTAGTGGGATCATGGACGGCAAAAAAGATGTCGAGCAGCGCCCGGTAAGAAAGTGCAGCAGGATCAAAGGTGATTTGAACCACTTCTGCATGTCCTGTCCGTCCCGTTGAGACAAGTTGATAGGTGGGATTCGGAATAACCCCTCCCGCATATCCTGAAAAAACCGTGACGACTCCCGCAATATGACGGAAGACCGCCTCCATGCACCAGAAGCATCCACCTCCCAGGGTCGCTTGTTCGTATTGACTCATAAACACTCCGGGGAAAGCAATGATGTTTGGTTGAGATTCGAGATCGAAGAAGGAGCTTGTTGTCTTATTAAAGCATTCTTGTTTTGGGCCAGTGCCCCTCTGTCTCCCAGCATTCGCCATCCATCCGACTTGCGAGCCAAAAAACCGGCATGCCGGTTTATCATGGACGTCTGGGGCTGGTTGAGACGAGTTTTTTTGCCAGATAGAGTGACAGTTGGTTGGGGATTGGTCAGAAGCGTTTTTTTTGAGTATGATCTAAACACGACTATAGAGGATATCACCATGTCCGTCAAGAAAAACGTGTTGACAGTGTAGTGTCCTCATCGATGTTCATATAAGACGATGTTAAGCATTTGCAACGGAGCAGAAACCGATGTCGAAGGAATATATTGATGGCGCCACAGCAATCGCTCGTGGCGCGTTGGCCGCAGGATGTGATTTTTTTGCGGGGTATCCAATCACGCCAGCAACGCCCATTTTATTGCACATGGTGAACGAATTGCCCAAGGTGGGGGGCGTGGGCATAGAAGCAGAGGATGAGATTGGAGCCATCAGCATGTGCATTGGCGCAGCGATGGCCGGTGCGCGACCGATGACTGCCACCTCTGGGCCGGGGATATCGCTTTATTCAGAAAATATCGGCCTGGCAATTATGGGAGAAGTGCCTCTTGTGATTGTGAACGTTATGCGTATGGGGCCGGCGACGGGGGGCGCCACAACGCCTGCGCAGGGGGATATCCAGTTTGTGCGGTGGGGAACCAGTGGTGGGTATCCGATAATCGCTCTTGCACCCTCTTCTGTGGCCGAATGTTATACATTGACCATGCGCGCTTTTGATCTGGCCGAGCGTTTCCGTGTGCCGGTGTTTTTGTTGGTGGATAAGGAAATGAATTATGCCATGGCCACCGTGGATATTGAAGACTATGTGGACGTCTCTGTCGGGCAACGTCCGATGGTCCCACAGCATCTGCCCGAACCAGCGGTCGTGGATGGGATTCGCGTGAATGTGGTATCCGGCCGCCCAGATCCCAGACTCCGGCCAGAGGAAACCTATTTGCCATATGATTTTGACCCGATTGATGCCCCTCCGCCCACAAGTCCATTTGGAGGACCACATATTACGCGATTTACGACGTCCAGTCATGATGAGCATGGATTTTTAACCAAGGATGCCGAGAAAGTAGGTCGCCTCAATGAACATTTGCGGGCCAAAATCCTTCATCATCGCCATGAGATGGCATTTGGTTTGCCCGACCTTCAGGAATCAGCAGAAACATTGTTTATCAGCTTCGGCACCACCGCTCGCGCCATGCGTGAAGCGATCGACAGGGCGCGAGCGGTGGGACGATCGGTAAGCGGCTTGACTTTGCACACTCTCTGGCCTGTGCCTGAGAGAATGATTTTAGACGCCGTGTCGGCACATCGGCGCATTGTCGTGGCTGAGTTGAATCATGGCCAGTACATACGGGAGATCGAACGGCTAGTCTATCGTCATGCTGCTCAGCATCGACGCATTCCACCCGACATTCTGGGGCTTGATCGGGCAGATGGCGAACTTATTACGCCAGAGCAATTCCTCTCGATGATTTAAGCTCCTGGTGTAACTTAAACACGTCGTCCGTTCCTCATTTGTTCTCCTCAAGGAGTTCCATCATGGCTGCTACGGCGCCGATTACCATAAAACAAGATCCCCTTTCAACCTATAAAAACGAACGTCCGCTGCCATTTTGTCCTGGCTGCGGTCATGCATTGATTCTAAACCATCTCGACAAAGCGTTGACCCGATTGCAAATTCCGCCAACGCAGACCGTTATTGTCACCGATATCGGTTGTGTCGGACTGAGTGATCAATACTTTGCCACCAATGCTTTTCATGGGCTGCATGGCCGTAGCATTGCCTATGCGACGGGGATTAAGGTGGCAAACCCAGACCTTCATGTGATTGTGTTAATGGGGGATGGTGGAGCTGGCATCGGCGGCGCCCATTTAATCAATGCTGCCCGGCGCAATATTGGGATCACCGTCTTGGTATTCAATAATTTCAACTTCGGTATGACTGGTGGAGAACATTCGGTTACCACTCCCCATGGGGCCATCACCGCCACCACGCGTCATGGAAACCCTGAGTATCCATTGGATATCTGCGCCACTGTGGGAGAAAATGGTGCGGGTTTTGTCTTTCGCGGCACGTCCTTTGACAGGGATCTGCCTGAACGTATTGCTGAAGCAATCCAATATGAAGGTTTTGCCTTGCTCGACATTTGGGAACTTTGTACGGCGTATTTTGCGCCAAATAACAACTTCGGCCGAAAAGAAATGTTGGGTTTGGTCGAGACCATGGGATTAGACACTGGCTTGCTGTATTATCGCAATGTGCAGGAATATGCCCATTACATGCGCCAGCTAAGCAAAAGTGCGAAGGGGGCGACCCCGCTCCCTTTGAAGCCGATTGATCCTGAATTTCCCAATCAGGTGCAGAAAAAATTCCATTTGGTCTTGGCTGGTTCAGCAGGAGCTAAAGTGCGCTCCGCAGGTAAACTGGTGGGGTATGCGGGCGTGATGTCTGGGCTTTGGGCCACGCAGAGAGACGACTACCCCACAACCGTGAAATCAGGACACAGCATCAGCGAAATCATTCTCAGCCCTGACGAGGTGCGTTATACGGGGGTGCGTAAACCTGATGCATTGGTGTTGATTTCTCAGGATGGATTGAAGAAAAGTGGTCGTTATCTGGCCAGTATGACAGAAGAGGATGTTCTTTTTACGATTCCAGAGTTTGAACATGTGGAAACCCGCGCTCGCAAAGTGATATTGGATCCAAAACAGGCGGGAATCCGTATTACGCGCACTAATTTAGCATTATTGCTGACTGCAGCGGCGCTACGCGAATTGAATCTATTTCCTATGGATGCGATGGAGGCCGCGGTAAGGCGATTCCAGGGACGATTTGCTGATCAGAATCTGCCGGTTATCGCTGCCAGCGCCCACTTATTGCCTGAGTTGCCTGAGTAAATGTTGAATGCTGAGATGATGTACCGTCAAGCACAACAACTTCTTCCTGAACTTATTCACATTCGTCGTCATCTTCATCAGTGGCCAGAACTTTCTTTTCATGAATTTGAAACCAGCGCCTTCGTAGCAAAGCGATTGCATGAACTTGGGGTGCGTCATGAAACGGAAGTGGCTCGCACTGGCGTGGTAGGAACCATTGGGCATGGCGAAGGACCTGTGTTGGCGCTTCGAGCCGACATGGACGCGCTTCCCATTATGGAAGAGAGTCAGGTTTCTTATCGCTCCAGGCGTGAAGGTGTCATGCATGCGTGTGGGCATGATGCTCATACGGCGATGCTTTTGGGCGCAGCGATGCTGCTCAAACCTCTGGAAGACACATTGCCTGGACGGGTGAAGCTGATTTTTCAGCCAGCTGAAGAGATCATTGGCGGGGACGGGTATAGCGGCGCCAAGTTGATGGTCGAAGAAGGCGTGATCGACGACGTGGATGCGATCATCGGCATTCACGTGGACCCAACCATTCCTGCTGGTAGCGTGGGGGTGCGTCCCGGTCCGATGATGGCTGCTGCCGATCGCATTGAAATTGACATCTTAGGGAAAAAAGCCCACGGCGCTTACGCATATTTGGGAACCGATGCCATTGTGTTGGCCGCACAAGTCATTATGGCTGCACAGACCCTCATCTCCAGGAGGATTCCAGCTGTGCAAGAAGGCGTGATCACGTTTGGAGAGATTCATGGTGGCGTTCGAGACAATATCCTCAGTGATCGCGTTCACTTGACCGGAACTGTTCGCAGCTTTGACCCCGCTATTCGAGACCAACTTGAGCGAGAACTGGAGGAAGTTGTCTCCATTGTAAAGAAAATGGGAGGTGATTACCGTTACCGATATGTACGAGGAAACCCCTCGGTAATAAATGATGGTCAGCTCACAGGATTCGTAGCCAGAGTTGGTAAGCAGATGTTGGGAGCAGACAAGGTGGTGGAAGCATCCAAGACGACAGGTGCCGAAGATTTCTCCTGGTATATGCAGCGAACTCGCGGCGCTTTTGTAAAAGTGGGAGCAAAGGCGCCTCAGTGGGAAGAGTCTAGGTCTTTACATACGTCTACGTTCGACATCGACGAACACGCGTTGGCCGTAGGAGCGGCCTTGTTGGCACAAAGCGCCATTCGCTGGCTACAAGAGTATGATGCTGACCGTTGGCGTATGGCTCAGGAATGAAGTCAGATGTGGATGTGACGCCATGTTTTCGCCTTTTTAGGGATGAGCGAAAACATGATATTTTCCTTTCTTCCTTTTTTGTAGATAATTGAACTCTATGAAAGCACCTGTGTATGATTCTCCGGAAGCGTTGTGCTCGTGACAGGCGCAGGACGAGGCATTGGGCTGGCCATTGCTCGCGATTTCGCCCGTTTTGGCGCATTCGTATATTTAAATGATGTCGATGCTCAACGTGCGGAGCGTTCCAGGATCCTTCTCGAGGAATCTGGGTATAAAGTCGCTTCAGCGCCGGGTGATGTGGCCGATCCTGAGCAGGTGGCGCAAATCTTTGACGCCATCGATCGACGACATGGTCGCATCGATGTATTGATCAACAACGCAGGCATTGAACCAGTCAGCTCTATTCTTGATCACTCTTTCGAGGATTGGCAACGAACCATCAATACCAACCTTACGGCCGCCTTTCTTTGTACGCAGCAGGCAGGGCGACGGATGCGCGCACAGAAAAAGGGGAGCATCATTAATATTGCTTCCATTGCGGGGAAGTCGCAACCTCTTTATTTACGTTCTGCGTATGCGGCCAGTAAAGCAGGATTGGTTGGATTTACCAAAGAAGCGGCCAGAGAATTCGCTGCTTACGGCATCCGGGTGAACGCCGTCTGTCCGGGGGTTATCATCACACCAATGACCGAGCACCTCCGCAATACCCCTGATCAGATGGCGCGTTGGCGACAGGAAATTCCATTGAAGAGGTTGGGGCGACCCGAAGAAGTATCCTCTCTGTGTCTTTGGCTGGCTTCCGACGCCGCCAGTTACGTTACAGGCGTGGCCTGGCACGTCGATGGCGGAAAGAATATGGCTTAGCTGCCGTACCCTCTGAAATGCATGTTGAGAGATTGATTGATAGAAAACCGTTGAGAATGAATACCGCTACGTTTACCGGCGTTTATCGCGCAAAGGAGAATGACTCATGGAATATCAATATCTCATCGTCGAGAAAAAGAACCGTGTAGGGCTTATTCGATTCAATCGTCCCAAAGCCTTGAACGCGCTCAGTCCTGAGCTTATGGCGGAACTTGGCGAGGCCTTAGAAGCGTTTGACGCCGATCCCGAAGTCGGTGCCATCGTACTTACGGGCAACGAACGAGCCTTTGCCGCTGGGGCGGATATCAAGGCCATGGCCAATGCCAGCGCTGTAGAGATGTTGATGAATGATTTGATTCAGCGATGGGAGACGATTCTGCACGTTAAAAAGCCGGTCATTGCTGCTGTAAGTGGTTATGCCCTTGGTGGAGGTTTTGAGTTGGCCATGGCGTGCGATATGATCATCGCCAGCGAAAGTGCGCAATTCGGGCAGCCAGAAATCAATTTGGGGATCATCCCTGGATTTGGAGGGACGCAACGGCTTACCCGAGCTGTGGGCAAAGCCCTGGCCATGGAAATGGTCCTGCTAGACCGCCGTCTCTCGGCAGAGGAGGCGCGGCAGTTCGGATTGGTGAATCATGTATTTCCAGTTGAGACATATCTGGACGAAACCATGAAACTGGCCAGGAAGTTGGCGCATCAGGCGCCCGTAGCGGTGCGTTTGGGCAAGGAGGCTGTTAACAAAGCCTTTGAGCTCAGCCTGCAGGAGGGCCTGGCATTTGAACGCAGAGCGTTCCATCTGCTTTTTGCGACAGAGGATCAGAAGGAGGGCATGGCTGCATTCATAGAAAAACGACCTCCCCAATGGAAAGGAAGATAATGAAAATCTACACCAAAACGGGCGATCAAGGTGAAACCAGCCTCTTTGCCGGTGGCCGCGTCCCGAAGGCTCATGTGCGTATCGAAGCTTTTGGCGCCGTTGATGAATTGAACGCTTTTTTAGGATTGGTTGTGCATCATTGCAGCAGTTCCGATTTAAAATCGCGATTGCTGCGCGTCCAGGGGGAATTGTTTCAGGTTGGCGCGGATCTGGCTACGCCAATGGAAGCAAAGACGAACTATATTGTACGGTTGGGTTTGGAGCCCGTGACGCAATTGGAGACGGAGATCGATGAATGGCAAATGCTGTTGCCATCGCTGACCAGCTTCATTCTGCCTGGCGGGTCTCAAGCTGGTGCAGTGTTGCACATCGCCCGCACCATTTGTCGCCGCGCGGAACGTCGCGTCGTTGCGCTCGCCCAGGATGAAGCCATCAATCCCCATGTGCTTACCTATCTCAACCGACTCGGCGATTGGTTGTTTGTGTTAGCGCGTTTGGTCAATCATCGTCAGAACGAGCCTGAATCCCCCTGGCAGGCGCCTTCTGCAACCGAGACGACATGAATGGCGTGAGATGCTCCAAAGCACGCATCCTGCTCCGTTTCTTCGCAGATGAAGTTATATTCTTCATCGATTTTTTTATCAATCCTTAATTGGAGGTAATGGTTCATGACATCGCTACCATCTCGAGATGAAGTATGGACGATGGTTCAAGAGTGGATTACAAATGAAGGCTTACGGAAGCATGTTTTATCCGTGGAAGCGGCAATGCGAGCCTATGCCCGGAAGTATGGTGAGGATGAAGAGCTTTGGGGAATCACCGGCCTGGTCCATGATATGGACTATGAGCGTTACCCCGATATGATGGATGAGGAGCATGGCCATCCCCGTACAGAGCTGCGATTGTTTCAGGAGTGGGGATGGCCCGAGGAGCTCATCCATGCGGTGGCTGCTCATGCAGATCACCTGGGCGTGGAGCCTGAAACGCTGATGGCTCGGGCATTGCGGGCTTGCGATGAGATCACAGGCCTCATCATCGCCACTGCCTTGGTGCGACCCAGTAAAGATATTCGGGATGTAAAAGTGCGGTCGGTGAAGAAGAAATGGAAAGATAAAAGCTTCACCGCGGCTATCGACCGCGATGAAATTGCCCGAAATGTCGAAGCCCTGGGCGAAGATCTAACTGACCATATCGCTCTTGTGCTGGAAGCGATGAAAGGAATCGCCTCGGAATTGGGGTTGGATGGCCGACTCGCTTCCTCTTAAGGCAACCTCCGCCTTTGCGGCTGTGGTACAATAAAGGATAGGACTTCGATATCTATTCAAGCTGAGTATTCTATGACGAACATAGCCATTATTGGCGCCGGCATGGCCGGCCTTTCTGCTGCTTATGATTTAACCAAAGCCGGGCATCGGGTCGTTATTTATGAGTCATTGGCCCAGCCCGGCGGCATTGCTTCGGGTTTCAAAGCAGCACATTGGGATTGGAGCCTGGAAAAGTTTTACCATCATTGGTTTCAATCCGATAAACACATGCTTGGCCTAATCGAAGAGTTGGGATGGAGTCAGGATGTGCTCTTCCCTCGCCCTTACACCGTGGTCTATGTGGATGGAGAGTTCCAGCCTCTCGACTCCATCCCCGAGGCGGCCAAGTTTACACTAAAACATTTTCCCCTTTGGGATGTATTTCGATTTGGCGCGGTGGGCCTTTATTTGCGCCTGACGCCATGGTGGAAGCCATTAGAAAAAACCACGGCAGATGCCTGGATGCGAAAGTGGGTAGGGGCACGCGTCTACGAAACCTTATGGCGCCCCTTGCTGGTTGGGAAATTCGGAGAAGAGAACCTGGATGTTGTGAACATGGCCTGGCTATGGGCTCGACTTAAAACGCGAACGACCCGCCTCGGCACATTTGTGGGTGGATTTCAGGCATTTTTTGATCGTTTTGCTGCGGTGATTCAAAGGCAAGGAGGGGAGATACGGTTGTCTACCCCTGTGCGCCAGATAAAAAAAGTGCGTGGGCGTTGGGGAGTGGTTACAGAATCTGGCACGGAAGTTTTCGACGCCGTGATTTCTACAAGTTCCCCAAAGATGATGGCAGAAATTACGCCCGAACTCCCAGATCAATACACCGCTAAATTGCGATCCCTGAAATCCATGGGGGCGGTGGTGATGATTGTCAGCCTGAAGCATAGACTCACCAATTATTATTGGCACAATCTTCCTAAGGAGGCGGGCTTTCCTTATCTTGCCATGGTGGAACATACCAACTTTATCCCGCCAGAACATTATGGAGGCGATCATCTTATTTACATGGGCGATTACCTCCCTCCTGATCATGCGTACTTTGATCTATCCAAAGACGCCTTGGCAGAAATCTTTATTCCTGCACTTAAACGGTTCAACCCGAACTTTGAGTCCAATTGGGTCAAAGATGTTTGGCTATTTCGCACCAAATATGCCCAACCCATACCTCCTGTAAATCATTCTCAAAACATCCCACCTCTGCGTACGCCTTTGTCTGGCGTTTATTTCGCCAGCATGAGTCAGGTTTACCCTTGGGATAGGGGCACAAATTTCGCTGTGGAAATCGGACGTAGGGTGGCGCATGACCTTATGGCAGATATTGCCGCAGGGGCATTGCCTTTCGCAGGACAGTAGCCCGAGGACAGTTGTTTCCATTTCTCGCTGAACCTGTCGTGCGTAACCTTCTCCAGTCGATGACAATCCAAAGATAAACATCTCATTCTTATGCCCACACACCAAAACCAAACCAAGAGGAATCTATATGAGCATCCAACCAACAGAAGACCTGATCCTGGCCGCGCTCGGCACGGTGATGGAACCGGAATTACATCAGGATTTGGTCACCTTGAATATGGTGAAAGATATTCAGATTCAAGGCGACCAAGTGGGGGTCACCATTATGTTGACCACACCGGCCTGTCCTTTGAAGGGAAAAATCGAACAAGATGTTCGTAACGCCATTCTGCAAGTGCCGGGCGTTAAGAATGTTCAGGTGAAACTCGACGCGGATGTAACAGCGGACGATCGCATTTTTGGACAACTGCAACTGCCCATCAAGAACATTGTTGCTGTAGCAAGTGGCAAAGGGGGCGTCGGAAAAACGACAGTCGCCGTGAATCTGGCTATTGCTCTGGCTCAGATGGGAGCGAAAGTTGGCATTTTAGACGCCGATATTTACGGTCCCAATGTTCCGCAGATGTTTGGCGTAACACGCATGCCGCCGCCAACTAATCAAAAACTCAATCCAGCGAAAGCCTATGGTGTTCAAATCATGTCGATGGGGTTTATGCTTAAGCCGGATCAGGCGGCCTTGTGGCGTGGTCCGATGCTTCATTCGGCCATTCGTCAGATGTTCACCGATGTGAATTGGGAGCCGGTGGATTACATGATTGTAGACATGCCTCCGGGGACCGGCGATGCCCAATTGTCTTTGGCCCAATCTGTCCCCCTGACTGGCGGCGTGGTGGTTTCTACCCCGCAGGATGTGGCGCTTTCTGATGCAAGGCGAGGACTGATGGCGTTTAAACAGCTCAATGTGCCTGTGTTAGGCATTATCGAAAATATGGCGTATTTTATCGCTCCAGACACGGGCCAACATTATGAAATTTTTGGTTATGGCGGCGCGGAACGGGCAGCTACCGAATTAGGTGTGCCCTTTTTAGGGCGGCTGCCATTGGAGCAGCGCGTTCGAGAAGGCGGTGATGCGGGCAAACCTGTGGTCGCGGTTGCCCCGGATTCAGAGATAGCGCAGGCGTTTCGAGAGCTGGCACAACGACTTGCCGCTCAGGTCAGTATGTTGCGCATTCAGCCGGCGCCAGAGTTGAAGATCATTTAATCTATGCCCCATGGACGGTCCCCGTCGAACTGTCTATCATTGTCGTCTTCCGTATCGAGCTAAGTGAATATACGCTTCTTATAGAGGC